>JAJYOS010000578.1 GCA_021796055.1 Bacteroidota bacterium | reverse complement strand
GTAGATCTTGAAATTGTAGCCGTCGCATCGGCACGCTCCACCCGCCCGAGATAAATGGGATGAAGAAGCGCGTCATTATCGGAATTATTTCAATAGCTTGGCGTGAAAGGGGTCGCAATTGATCTCGTGGTGATTTTAGCGAGACTTGACGACGCCATTATTGAAGACGCCCACCGTCCCAATTCGAAATCGGGTTGAGCGACAATTGTTATTTCGGTGGTCAGACGCGCGACAGCTTCCGCTGGAAGGGGGCGTCCTTACGACGCTCCCTCTCTCCTGTGAGATCCCCGTTAAGCGGCTCTTGAACCCGTCAACGCGGAGGACTTTTGTTACCCCACGGACTGCTTCAAGTTTGGCGTCTGTGGTTAGCACGCATAGGACCGCGGATTGTTGTATTTAAGAGTTTGTATTCTTAAAATGGGGCATTGAGCCGGACACCATCTCAGATCTTCAGAGGCATTTAGCGGTGTCAAATCGGCGGACATAGGTGATCAGGAGCGGCGACTTCGCCAAGCACCTCATGAGACGCAGGCGTAAAGCTCTATGATGCCTCCGCGGACCGATCAGATTTCACATTTTCTCCGGCGTCCGCAAGACCACTTCCCGCTCCAGAATTCAGTCGAATATGCCACACGCGCGCATATATATTTTTGGCGAGGAGCGCGGCCCTTCTCTGAGCCCCGAGGTTCGTACGTGCTGCGAAAATAGGCTCGCAGGAGAAAAGGACGTAACCCCACATGCGCCACGCCGCTATAGACGAGAAGGCCGGCGCCGAACAGGCGGAGGTACGCGAAACGTGCCAGCCAACAATCTCCAGGTCCTGTTTGGAATCCTTCTCGTACTAACGCTTTCGGCGCGAGCGTTCTGTCAGGAAGGCAATTACAGTTTCACGCGCATCGGAGTCGAGCAGGGACTCCCCACCTCCATAGTTTACTGTATTTATCAGGATAGCAGAGGCTTCATGTGGTTTGGAACCACCGGCGGCTTGTGCAGATACGACGGCTACAATTTCAAGATCTACGATCAAACTCCCATCTATGCCGGTTCGATGTTCGTCGAAGACAGGCGAGGTTCTCTCTGGTTTATCCCGGCGGGAGGAGAATTACGTCGACTCGATTTGGTTACCGACAAAGTCACTCGCTATAATATCGGTCTAGGACACCGCACCTATGTAATATCAATGGACTCCGCCGGCGATATATGGGCAGGCACAATGGGCGACGGGCTTGGAAAATATTCCCCCTCTTCGGATTCCTTTCTCGTATACAGGCATCATCCCGGGCTTGCCGAAAGCATCTCCAGCGACAGTATCTGCGCGATCCATCAGGACTCTGAGGGCAATCTCTGGATCGGAACCAAACGCGGGTTGGACAAGCTTCTCAGCGGGGCGGGCGGATTTGTTCATTGCGAACAGGTCGGTAGAAATCCGGTTAACTCAATCGCTGAGGAGAAAGACCGATCGCTCTGGCTGGCAACATCTGACGGAGTCTGCAGGTTTGACATTGCCACGGGAAATCTAGCGCGTTACCGGAATGCCGATCCCGCGCTCAACAGCTTCCATTTAATCTACTTCACCTTCGGGGGTAAAATACTGGTCGTTGCCGGGGACGGCCGCCTGGAGCGCTTCGACAGGGCAACGGGACAATTTCAATTGATAAGAAGGGATTCCGGACAACCGGTTTTGGCAGTCGCAACAACGGTCGATTGTTTTTATGAGGACCGGCAGCATAGGCTCTGGGTGATGACATCCCGAGGGCTGGGTTTGATGGACAGAAGGGACGGAACCGTTCATGTACTTGAACGCGATGAGAATAAACCGCACGCTATGCCGGAAGGTTACGTAACTGGCATGATTGAAGATTCGGCTGGTAACCTCTGGTTTGGAACCCAGACCGGAGGAATCTGCTTCCTTGATCATGTGGGCAACGCTTTCCTGTACATCTCAAAGAGCCCGTCCGAAAGGGTCAATTTAAGTCACGCCTCTGTCAACGCTGTCATCGAAGACAAGTCGGGTATCGTCTGGGTCGGTTCGCTGCACGGCCTGGACAGGCTCGATTTGTCTGCCGGAACCAAGACTCACTATGACGAGAACACGGCTGACCCAGGTGGATTAAGGAACGGTAGGATACTCAAATTGCTGCAGGATTCTTCGGGGCTAATCTGGATCGGGACTTCCGGAGGACTCTGCATGCTCGACACGGCCACAGGAAAATTCTCCTACTTCCAGCAGCATGCCGAAAAGGTCGGTCTGTCCGCCACGGAAGAGATTGTCTCAATCTGCATCGACAGGAATGGGACGATGTGGCTCGGAGGGGGGATAGGGTCAGGGTTGCTTCTACAGTTTGACAGGAAGCGGCGAAGGTTCACAAACTATTGCTTCTGCGGCCCTCCCGGTTATTCAGGCCAGCATTCCAACCCGATCGGAAAGATCCTGGAGGATGGTAACGGCGCTTTATGGCTTACTGCCGGAGGATTGGAGATATTTGACAAGAAGAGCGGCCAGGCACATTATTACCGCGAAGATGTCGAGAATGCAACTAGTGTCACGAGCGGTTATCCGGCATCGATCTGTGTGGACAGATCGGGGAAATTATGGCTAGGAATGGCGAGTGGACTAGACTGCATTGACAGTAAGAGCGGTAGTATCATTCATGTTCCTTTCAAAGATGAGCTCGCGGGTCCGCTTATATACGAACTACTCGAAGATAACACCGGCTCCACGGCGAAGAGTCGTCGGGCGGGCAATCTCTGGATGGCGACAGTTCGAGGAATATCAAGATTCAACCCTGTCACGGGCCTGACCACAAACTACGGCCCCGCGGAAGGAGTGCCAATCGCGCCGTCAGAATTCATGCACTCGAGCTATAAGAGCCATGATGACCATCTCTATTTCGGCGGCTCGAACGGATTCGTGCGATTTAACCCTGATAGTGTGCGCGACAACCTGTTTACTCCTCCGGTCGTTCTCACGTCCTTCAAGTTGTTCAATGCCGAGGCCAGACTCGATAGTGATATAAGCGTGAAGAACAGGATTGAACTCACCCATGATCAGGACGTCCTGGCCTTTGACTTTGCCGCGCTGAATTATTCGCATCCTGAAAAGAACAGTTACTCGTACAAGATGGAGGGATTTGACAAGGATTGGATTTACAGTGGCACACGACACTCGGCGATGTACACAAGCCTTCAGCCAGGTACATACGTGTTTCGGGTCAAAGGTGCCAACAATAATGGAAGGTGGAATAACGCGGCGACCTCGGTTACTCTATTCGTACGCCCTCCCTGGTGGCGAACGAATGCGGCTTACATCGGTTACGCGCTTTTCATTATCGGAATAGGCTACCTGGCATTGAAAATACAGACGCGGAGAATTACGACGAAACACGCGCTCGAAATGTCACGGTTCGAAGCCGAGAAGCTTCACGAGATGGATCAGCTTAAATCTCGTTTCTTCACGAACATATCGCACGAATTCCGGACGCCACTCACACTCATACTCGGGCCCGCGGAACAAATAGAAGCGCAAACTGTCGAGGGCAAGACGAGGGAGAGCGCGCACGTCATTTGGAGAAACGCCCGCAAGCTTAACAGGCTCGTGAACCAGCTCCTTGATTTAACCAAGATAGAAGCTGGAAGCATGAAACTTCAGGCGCGCCGCCAGAATGTGATTCCCTTATTGGAGGATATTATATCCTCCTTCACCTCGTACGCGGAGAGCAAGAAAATTTCTCTCGAGCTTCGTGCCGAAAAAGACGCGCTTGCGCTCTATCTCGACAGAGATAAATTCGAGAAAATCATGAGCAACCTCTTTTCGAACGCTCTCAAATTCACGCCGCGAGGGGGTCGTGTCGAGGTCAAGGTAGTGAACGGCGAATGGGAAGTATGGATATCCGTAACTGACGCGGGGATAGGCATTCCACAGCACGAACTTGAGAAGATCTTCGACAGATTTTATCAGGTGGACAGCAGTCCCTACAGAGAGTTCGAAGGCACAGGAGTCGGATTGTCGCTCACAAAAGAATTGGTGGAGCTTCATGGGGGAATTATCACGGTGGAGAGCGAGGAGGGAAGAGGCTCCACCTTTACTGTCGCTTTTAGGAAAGGAAGCAAGCATTTGCGCCCTGATCAAATCGTCAACACATCTCAGGAATCTTACGGCGAGAAGGAGGATCATCGCGAAGAATTCGAGGGGGACAAAGTTCAGTGGACGAAGACTTCAAGGGCCGATGCGCTAATGATGGTACCCCCGGGGGACGGACAGAGGCCCCACTTGCTTATCGTAGAAGACAATTCGGATATGAGGAATTACATCTC
>JAJYOS010000023.1 GCA_021796055.1 Bacteroidota bacterium | reverse complement strand
AGTGGATTACACCGTCGATTATGTGACGGGAGAAGTCCAGATACTTGACCAGGCCGCACTGCAGCCCGGCGCCAATGTTCAGATTCAATATCAGACCAACGACCTCTTCCAGCTCGCTTCGAAATCTCTGTCAGGACTCCGGGCCGATTACAGGATTAACAAGAGCACCGACATCGGCTTCACACTGATGAACTATTCGCAGCAATCTCCGGTCTCCAACATCAGGCTGGGACAGGAGCCGATAAGCAACCTTATGCTGGAAGCCGACGCGGGGACGGTCTTACAGCTTCCATTCCTGACGACTGCGCTAAATGCGCTTCCAATCCTGCAGACCGCCGCGCCGTCGAGCATTACATTCCACGGCGAGGCGGCATACATGCTACCGAATCCGAACACGAGTCAGAGCGTGATACCAAGCGACCATCACCAGGGCATGGCATACATAGACGATTTCGAAGGCGCCAAGAAGACGATCCCGCTCCCTATAACATTTTCAAATTGGACGATGGCAAGCCCGCCGGCAGTCTCCGTTCTCGATTCCCTTCATCCAGGCATAGTCGATTCGGTCAAGAATTACTACAGGGCCTGGACTTACTGGTACAACAGGCTTCCCGGCGAGACGAGCGTGAAGGCCATATGGCCGCAAAAACAGGTATCTTCGAGCCAGCAGACTCAGACTGTGCTTTCGATCGGAATGCTCGATACCGTGAGAGGACAGTTCAACCGTACAAAGAATCTTGACTCCACATTGATGGCCGATCCCCAACAGAATTGGGGCGGGATGATGACACTCCTATCATCGAACGCCAGCGACCTGCTGTCGCAGAACATAACTTATATCGAGATCTGGATGAAGGTGATACAGGCTCCCGGCCCCGGCACAATGCACATCGATCTCGGACAAATAAGCGAGGATGTTGTCGGCGACGGCGTATTGCACACGGAGGATCCTTTCGGATACAACGCGTTGGTCTCGGATACTCTGGATTATGGCATAGACGGGATGAATGACGCGAAGGAAAGGGCGGATTTCCCTTGGATCGTTGCTAACTCGGGCAGGCCATGGGATCCAACCGGCCTCGATCCCGACGGCGACGATTACTATTTCAACAACAGCGCGACAAATCCACACGATAGCGCGTACTACCGCGTCAACGGTACCGAAGGAAATCATATCACATCCTGGGGCAAGTTTCCTGATACCGAAGACCTCAACCACAACGGCACTCTCGACCTGCTGAACAGCTACTACGAGTATGCTGTCAAACTTGACACGGTAAAAAACAAGTTCATAGCTGGCGGAGGTTCCAACGGATGGTATCAGTACATCATACCTCTGCAGGACTATTCAAGGGCGATCGGAAGTCCGACTCTTTCCAACGTCCAGTATGTTCGCGTATGGTTCAACGGCATGACCGCGCCCATGCGAATCAAAATCGCGAAGATGGAACTCGTCGGAAATTACTGGAAGTCTCCAAATCCGAACGACAGCACCATGCAGGTATCCGTAGTGAGCGTTGAGGACAACCCGGGCTACACGCCGCCCGCTCCGGGTCTCAGGCCGGTAGTCAATTCCAGCACAAGCGGCCCACTCCTCGGCAACGAGCAATCTCTCGCTCTGATTCTAAATGGCCTCCAGGATGACAGCACGAGGTACGTCTACAAGGTATTTCCTCAGGCGATGAACGTCTTCAACTACCGGACGATGAAGATGTACGTACATGGGGATCCCTCTTTCAACTATGTCGATTCGACTGATTACGACGCTTCGGTTTACCTCAGATTCGGGACGGACGCGAACAACTTCTACGAATACAGGCAACCCATTAAACCTGGTTGGCAGGATTTTGTAATCAACCTTGCAAGTCTCACTTCGCTTAAGGAGACGCGCGACTCAGTCAACCAGGCTATACCGCCGGTTCCCGCGGATAACGGGGCACCCGGCTCCACCTATTGGGTTCAGGGAAACCCGTCGCTTCAGAACGTGACATATTTTCAAATAGGCGTGGTTAACCCGCCGCACACAGGTACTCCTTTGCCGCTCACTGGTGAAATCTGGGTTGACGTCCTGCGACTTACGAACGTCAACAATACTCCCGGTCTGGCATACCAGCTATCGAGCAGCCTCCAACTTGCGGACCTCGGATCGATTTCATTCAACTACACTAGCATTAGTCCGTATTTCCATTCCCTCACGACACAGTTCGGGAATCTCAACGCGCAGCTAAATTGGGGAATAAGCGGTTCTTTGAACCTGAGCCGTTTCCTCCCGCGGGCATGGGTGGGTACGACGATTCCGTTCTATTACAATCACACGGAGTCTTTTTCAAATCCGCTTTATCTTCCGAACAGCGACGTCCTGGTCTCCGAAGCCGTCAAGCGAAGAACAACCTTCCTCATGAGCCAGGGTTTCACCCGAAGCCGCGCGGCGACATTGGCAGATAGCCTTTTGTTGAGTTCCCAGTCGATCACAGTCAACAACCAATGGTCCATCTCGAATATGAGAATAGTGCTCCCGTCCAATCTGTGGTACGTTAAGGACATCGTAGACAACGTCACAATGGGTTTTAACTGGAGCGGTTCAAATTTCAGGAACACACAGACGAGATATGGAAATCAATGGTCGTGGCAATACAACGCAGGCTACTCGGTCCAGCTTGACCCCATGGCCTTCATCACTCCATTCGCGTCAGTCACCAAAGGAGTTGCCGGTCAATCAAATGATTTCCAGATAAGGTACCTCCCGAATTCTTTTAGTCTTTCCATGAACGCGAACAGATCTCTTACGATAAACGATCTCTGGTCGCAGACCACGCCGATCATCACTCCGAACTTCGTCGCGCAGAGAGGCGGGGGATTCACGTGGCAGCTGACAAACAACGGGATTCTCAATCCGAGTATCAGCTACAATTTTTCCGTCAACAGCTCGCTCGTCTCGCTCGAGTCCGACACAAACTCGACGGGCGGTCTGCAGCTTCTTCCGGATTCTTACGTGTTCAAGCAGATTTTCCTCAACGGAGGCCTTATAAATTTCGGCGAGGATTACGGATTCAGCGAGCAGTTTGCCCTATCCACTTCTCCCCATCTTCCTTTCGGAGTTCAGAAATATCTTAACCTGCAGGCCAGCTACAACTCCGGTTATCAATGGAATAACTCCGCCCAGCAGGGGCCGCTCGGGAAAAGCGCCGGGTTCAATTCATCATTGCAGCTCGGCACTAATCTCTATCTGAAATCTCTGACCGATCCGTGGTTCTCCGGCGGAACAGCCGCCTCTCCGGCGCCGGCACGAGGACCGGGACGCGGGAGAGGGCGCGAGGAATTTTCCGCTCCCAAGACGGACACCTCCTCAGGAAACTCAGAGAGTATAGGAAAGCTTCTCGACATCCTGGTGAAGATTCCTTTCCTTGATTTTCAGAATATAGGATTGAATTTTTCGTCAACTAATACAGCGACAAACGGTGGGCTACCGAGCCTCCGCCCAGGGATGGGCAATTTCTTTATGATACCGTTCGCTCAACAGAGCAATCCGGAACTTGGCCCGTCGCAGCTCTACCAGCTCGGACTCGTTTCCGATCCGTACGGGGTGTTGTCTCTCAAGCCGAAAACAGGTTTTCCGTTTTTCCAGTTCTCGCTTGGACCGACGAGGAGGGTCGCGATAAGCGGTGTGAACATCACCGACAATTTCTCAAACAGCAACAATGTGACAATAACCACGTCGCGCAGCCTTTGGTCGGGGGCCCAGCTGAACCTATCATGGAACGTCGCCTGGTCCTACAACCGGAACACAACTTTCTCCGTCGATTCAGGCGGTTATATCATCCCGAGCAGCATCAGCACGCAGGTAAGCGGACAAATAACGAAGAGCTTCTTTACGCTTCCACCGGTTTTTATATTCTCGGCGTTCAAAAGCGGCATTAACCAGGTAGCCGCCGATTACAAAAACCTTCAGGCCTCCGACCCCGGCAATACGAAATCCACACCGGCACAGAAGATGTCACAGGCGTTCCTGCAGGGCTTCGAGACTTTCCCGGTCCTCCAGAAAATATTCGGACAATACGCGCCCGATCTCAACTATTCATTTTCGTGGGACGGCCTTGAGAATCTTCCGCTATTCAAGACCTTCGCGTCGCAGGTGAGCCTGAACGATGCCTACCAATCAAGTTACAGTCAGTCCTGGACTAACACGGATGGTCAGGGAATTGTTACGAACGCTCAATCGGTAGCATACGGCTTCCAACCCTTGCTGGGAATGAATATCGCGTTTAAAAATTTCACCAACGCGACCATAAGCGGGTCGATTTTATACAACACGAGTACTCAATACTCGCTCAATCCTTCGGCACAGACGATCGCAGAATCGTACACCGGACAGCTCTCGGTGACAGCACAGTATCAGAAACAAGGCTTGTCCCTTCCCTTCCTCGGCCTGAACTTTAAGAACAACATCAACATAAGCGCGAGTTATTCTGTATCCCAGACAACCAGCTATTCGTATCAACTTCAGAATATCAGCGGTGGAAGTACACCAATAGACGGAACCAGCCAGATTTCACTCGACCTGCAGTTCCAGTACTCTCTCAGTTCGCAAGTTACCGCCTCGCTGTATTATAAGAACACACGCATAGTCCCGACGGCGCCCGGCTCCCCGATCCCGGGAACGACAACAAACGAAGCTGGCGTCAACGTCCACGTGTCTATAGGAAGTTGACCCAATCGAATGTTGTCGGATTAGCTCAAGACCTTTCTTATCTTTCCGGCCAGCGAGTAAGGGGTGAATGGTTTTTGAATGAACTCTATGTCTTTCTCCAGCATGCCACGTTCGCCAATAATGTCTGCTGTATAGCCGGACATAAACACGGTTTTGATGCCGGGGATGATAGTCTCTACCTTCGCTCTTAGTTCTTTCCCGTTCATCTCCGGCATTATTACGTCCGTAAGTAAGACATGTATCTCTCCTCTGGAAGCCATGCAAAGCAGAATCGCCTCCCCCGGCTTTTGGGCCGTGAGTACTTTGTAACCGTATCCCTCCAAAACGTTCTTTGCCATTTCGAGAAGTTGAGCCTGATCCTCTACTACAAGGACGGTCTCACTTCCATTGACATCGGCGGTCCGCTCTTCAGTCTTGGTTTTATCCAGCGTACCACTGTGCCTTGGCAAGTAGATCTTGAGAGTCGTCCCAATTCCCACCTCGCTGTACACGCTTATGCTTCCACCGTTCTGCCTGACTATCCCATAGACCGTCGACAAGCCTAACCCGGTTCCCTGCCCTTTAGCTTTCGTGGTGAAGAACGGCTCAAATATTTTTCCCATAGTCTCCTTATCCATCCCGACGCCGTCATCGGAAACGTTCATCACAAAATATTCACCCGGTGTCATATCCAACCTGTCTTTTACAGACCGCTCGGTCATATAGGCGTTAGAGGTCTCTATCGCGATGGTCCCCATTCCTTTGATCGCGTCCCTGGAGTTTGTCACAAGATTAATCACTATCTGGCCGAACTGAGTCTCATCCATCTTTATGTTCCAGATGTCTGCGCCCGGTTCAAACTTCAGCGTAATATCCTCGCCGATCAACTTCACCAGCATCTTATGGAGGGACTTAATTGTCTCGTTAGGATCTATGGTCTTTGGAGTGACCATCTCTTTTCTCGCGAATGCCAGGAGCTGCTTCGTGAGATCCGCTCCCCGATTCGACGCAGAATCAATTAGCTCAACATATCTGTACTCTGGAGAGTCCTTTGGCACCTTCTTCAAAAGAAGTTGAGCGTAACCGATTATCACTCCAAGCATATTGTTAAAATCGTGAGCTACTCCCCCCGCCAGCCTCCCGAGGCCCTCCATCTTTTGTGATTGTATCAGCTGTTCTTCCAACTTCTTTCGTTCGTTTATGTCGTAAGCCGAAACTATGATCGCTGGTCCTTCTCTGTATTCTATAAGCGACGCCGTGAAATCGGCCCACACCGTATCGCCGTTTTTCCTTAGAATCCTTGATTCAAAATGATTTACCACATCCTCTCCGCCGAGCCGTTTCATTATTTGCTCTCTCAACAAAGCCCGCTCTTCAGGCAAATGAATCTCCATAATGTCCATCTTGGTGAGTTCATCCAGCGTATACCCCGTCAACCTTATGGCGGTCGGATTGGCGTACAAGAGATGATCCCCATTATGGATCCAGATTGCGGAAGCTGATCCTTCGACCAGCGCGCGGAATTTCTCCTCACTCTCTCTGAGCGCGTGCTCCGCCTTCCTGTGCTCCGTTATGTCTTCCACTGTGCCATCATAGTAGACGCTCTTCCCGCTGGAATCCCGCATCGCGCGGGCGTTCTCCCTCACATAGATTACGGAGCCGTCTTTTCGAGGCCATGACGATTCCAAGCCTATGACTTCGCCGTCTTTCTCAATTCGGTCTATGAACTCCCGGCGCGAATAATTTGGCTCAAACCCTTCATCCTCAAGATTTCTTGATGCCAGCTCATCGAAGGACGAGTAGCCGAGCATTTGCACGAGAGCTGGATTCGAAAGGATAATTTCACCACCGGGAGTCGTCCTGTAAAGGCCAATCGTGGAATTTTCAAAGAGGGTCCTGAACCTTTCCTGGCTTTCATGGAGCTCGCGTTCTCTCCTGACCCTCTCGGTAACGTCACGGATGACTACCTGCATCGCGGCTTTCCCACCAAAGAAGGTCGGCCCCGCCGAAATCTCCACCGGCACCTCCGTACCATCAAGCTTCAGGTATTTATCCTCAACGGGATATTGGACTTTCTCCCCCCTCAGCATCCGTTCCTCTCTAGCCCTGGATTCTTTCAGGCTGTCGGGATTCATAAAATCCGTGATCGGTTTGCCGATCAATTCCTCGGTAGTTCGCGCGCCCGCGAGTTTGGCGCCCGGTTCGTTTATGAAAACGACTTTGCCATCCTGGTAGATTACTATGGCATCCGGGGACATCTGCACGAGGTTCCGGTAGTTGCCCTCACTTTCCTTCAGCTTCCTAGCCGCCTCACGTCCCGCGCTCTCGTCCTGGAAGACCATGACCAGTCCTACGTTCCTAGACTTATCATCGTGGATAGGAGCGACAGTATATGAAATCGGATATTTTACGCCGTCTTTTGAAACAAGGATGGTAGGTTCAGCGGATCCAACAACGACTCCCTCTCGGAAAACTCGCTCCAGTTCACTCTGCTGCGCCTTCCCTGTCTCTTCGCCCAAAGTTTTGAAAACCTCTTCCAACGCCTTCCCCTTAGCATCCGATTCTTTCCATCCGGTAAGTTTTTCGGCAACAGGATTCATTTGCTTTACGCTCCCATGAATATCCGTGGTAATTACTCCGTCGCCTATGCTGTAGACCGTTGCCCTGTATTCTTCGTGGATCTCTCGTAGTTCGGCTTCCCTTTCGTATAATTCACGATAAACTTCGGCCTGCCTGTCACGATAAGCGTAAGCAGTCGCGCCGGTGAGAAATAGAATGATGAGCGCAATAAGCAGACCGACAGTCCCCACTCGATAACGAATTTCCTTGAATAACTCCTGCGTATCGACTCTCGCGATGAGGAACCAAGGTGTGCCTGGGATCGCGCGAATATCGGCAAGAACGCTTTTCCCGCGGTAATCCCTACCTTCGAACATGCCAACTTTTCCAAGCACTGCCTGTACAGCAGGTGCGTCGGTCCGGCCGAGGGGAATGACGACTGTTTCCGACTTATGGTGGCCTGACCTAAAAGGGTTAAGCGTAACAACGTTGTTGCCACGCCTTTCGACCAGGACTGTCTCGGCAGTTCTATTCGCTACGGGCCATGAGTTGAGAAGAGGAAAAATGAAGTTTGCGACATCACTTCGAAGGACAACTACCGCGACAGGCTTCCGAGCTTTATTAATTACCGCGTCCATGACGTCAATATATTCCCTGCCGTCGGATCCATGAAAAATATCGCCAAGGACAGGCTCGCGTGTCCTGAGTGTCTCTTCAAAATAACTCCTCTCCGCGCTTCCAATCTCAGGTATGTTTCTTCCGCCGGCGATGATTGTACGCCCTGTTGTGTCCGCGACAAACGCGTTCTTATAGAGCGAGAGTTTCCTCTCAAGCTGCAGCTGCTTTCGAATCTCACCCCGTACCCTCGCGTCGTTGCTCGACCTCAGCCATTTGAAGATAGCCCGATCTAATAGCGGGCTCCTCGCAAGCTCCCTCGCGTCCGCGAGCCGCTCCAGTCGCCAACGCTCAATATCCCTCACTTTCAGATTGGCTACCGAAGCAATTCCTATATATTCTTGATGAAATATTCTTTTCTGTTCGATGCTGTAGTACACCAACCCCGAGGCGATAAGGACAAGGCTCGCCACAGCCGATAGTATCAGCAATGTCCTCGGAGAGAATCTTGTGCTACTCGTCGCTTTGCTCATTGGCGGTTAAGAGGGATCCTTGTCAGAGTCATCCGGGCACAAACAGTTTCAATTCTTGAATTCGGACCATCTGAAACGTCGTCGCAATCCTTCCTGGTGTTCCTTTGGACAAAGTCTTAATATCCAATTGAAGCAAACATGCTCATCGAACTAACGGCCTTACTGCGCCGGCGGATCTCATACCTTAATATCGGCACTTTGATGCTGTTCCACCAGAGACAATTTTCTTACTAGGAGTATGGAAATGTGGATCGGCTAGCCGAAGAACATCCGAATTGGGTCAGAGTATTCATCAGTTTTGCGGAGGAATAAAGAGGCGTGGATATTAGGAGTCGAGCGCTTCACGAATCTTCTTCGCGAGTCCTGAAGGAGTAAAAGGTTTCGGTATGAAGTCAACTTCCTTGTCGATGAATCCGCGATGAGCAATTATGTCAGCTGTGTAACCGGACATGAACACCACCTTGATGTCGGACCTCCTCATCAGCACTCTGTCCCGAAGCTCTCTTCCATTCATTTCAGGCATTATTACGTCCGTTAACAGAAGATCTATCTCATCATTGCAATTTTCCACGATAGTCATCCCATCATCCGGGGTCGGCGCGGTAAGGACCCTGTAGCCGTACTGTTCAAGACTTAGTCTTGCGAGCTCAAGGAGATCGGCCTGATCCTCCACTACGAGAATTGTCTCTGACCCGTGAAGATCAATGTTATCTGCTTCAGGCGTGATATTCTCGATGCGCCCGTAATGTCTGGGAAGGTACATTTTGAACGTCGTTCCGTGCCCTTTCTCGCTGTAAACATTTATAATTCCGCCGTTCTGTCTGACTATTCCGTATACTGTGGAAAGTCCAAGTCCTGTGCCTTCCCCTTTGGGCTTCGTTGTAAAGAATGGCTCGAAGATTTTGTTTGCCGTTTCCTTGTCCATTCCTATCCCGTCATCCGAGAATGTAAGCATGATGTACTCTCCCGGCGCCAGTGTGCTTTTATTATCTGACTCGGCACCCCCTATGGTTACATTGGAAGTTTCGATAACAACATTTCCAACACCTCCAATGGCATCTCTCGAATTCGACGCCAGATTAAGCAGTATTTGATCGAACTGCGTCGGATCTATCAATGTGTGCCAGATGTCCCTTCCAGGCACAAACCTTAAGGCAACGTCTTCACCGATCAACTTGGTAAGCATTTTTTGCAAAGACAATATCGCGGCGTTTGGATCTATCGCTTTCGGTGACACAATTTCCCGTCTCGCGAAGGCCAGAAGTTGCCGGGTTAACTCCGCGCCGCGTCTCGCAGCGGAGTCGATCAATTCCACATAACGGGAAACCGGATCCGAACCATCCCGCTTCTTGAGTATCAGCTGCGTATATCCCAGGATGACTCCCAGCATGTTGTTGTAATCATGCGCGATTCCTCCAGCGAGTCTGCCTATGCCCTCCATTTTTTGTGATTGCATCAGTTGTTCCTCGAGTTTCTTTCGCTCACTTATATCGAAGACAGAAGTCAGTATCGCTTGCTTGCCTTGGTACTCGATTAGCGCGACACTGAAGTCGACCCAAATCGATTGCCCGGATTTCGATACGATTTGCTCTTCAAAGTGTCTGTTGACTTCTTCTCCCTTCAGTCGTCTCTCTATCTTATCTGAAAGCAAGGCGCGAGAATCCGGTAGGTAAATCTCCATATAGTCGATCCGCATCAGCTCGTCTAAGGTATAGCCGGTCATTTGTAACGCGGCTGGATTCGCGTACAGGAAGTGTTTACCATCATGAATCCAGATTGCCGACGCCGAGCCCTCAACAAAGGCACGGAACTTCTCCTCGCTTTCTCTAAGTGAATTTTCCGCTCTTTTCTGTTCGGTAATGTCGCGTTTGACGGCGATGAAGTTTGTTAAGTTCCCGCTCTTATCTGGAACAGGAGTTATCGACATGGATTCATGATAGAATGAATCATCCTTCCTCTTGTTCACCAGTTCGCCGCGCCAAATGTTTCCAGAGTTAATCGTATTCCAGAGATTCCTGTAGAAGCATTCGTCCTGCTCACCAGATTTGAGAATTCGTGGGTTCTTCCCCTTAACTTCACCGACAGCGTATCCCGTCAGGTTTGTGAAAGCTTTGTTTGCGAACTGGATATTGCCTTTTCTGTCCGTTATCACGATCGCGTCGGCGGCAGCTTCCATCGCGGCGAGTTGGAGCCGAATGTTTTCCTCTGCTTCCCTCCGATACGTAATATCGATGAGCATCGCGATCACGGCAGGTTTTCCATCATAAATAATCCTGCTTCCGGATGAGGCGACCCACTTCGTTTCGCCGGACTTTGCGACGAACGGGAACTCGCCCATAGCTTCCAAACGCTCTCCGGACAGCCTTCGCCGCATCATCTCCCGCAATGCGGGTAAATAATCCGGGTGGATAATGTCATCCAAACTCAAATGAGCGATCTCTTTTCGTGAGTAGCCGCTCAAGGCCGCAGCGGAGTCATTCACGTAAGCGATGCCCTCTTCGCTGTAAATCAACATACCCGCACCGGACTCCTCGACGAGAGTACGAAATCTCTCTTCGCTAATCCTAAGAGCCTCTTCGGCCAACTCCCGTTCAGTCACGTTAAGACAGGTTCCTAATACTGCGGATTGCCCCTCCCAGTCGGTCCGCTTTCCAAGCACTTCAACCCATATGAATTGCCCGTCCTTTCGTTTTCCCTTAAGAGGGCGATTCGGTTGATAACTGGCGCCTTCTCCCAGCAAACGTTCCAATATTTCTTCGCTTCCCGCGCCTGGTTTTTCGTGTGCGACTAGATCCGTTAAGACGTATTCTTCTACAATTTCTTCGGCAGTGTAACCAAAAAGCTCCGCAAACCTTGGGTTCACATAGATGAATCTGTCGGAGGAGATGACAAAAACTCCCATGAGGGATTGTTCCACAAGCACCCTGAACCGGCTTTCGGACCGCCCCAGGCGGATAAGAGCATTGTGCTCCCCCGTGACATCCTGATAGAGCGATATGAAATAGACAGGCTTCCCTGAAGCATCGCGGACTAAAGAGCTATTCACTACGACCCAAATGAATTGACCGTCACGTCTGATATATCTCTTTTCAAACTTAACGCTATCCATCTCGCCGTCGAGGACCTGTTTTAGCAACCTCATGCTCATTTCGACTTCCCCTGGGGCAGTAAGATCTGTGAAATGAATCCTGAGGAGTTCTTCTTGGTCATACCCAAGGGTTTTGCAAAGCGCACCGTTCACTTTGGTGAAATGCCCTTCCAGATCGGTTATCGCCATTCCGATAGAGGAATTCTCGAACGCCTTACGGAAGCGCTCTTCGCTTTCTCTCAAGGCGTCCTCGGTCAGTTTCCATTTTGTGACATCACGCGAGATAACCGACGCGCCGACAATATTTGAATCGGAATCATAGATTGGAGATACCGTGAGAGAGACGCTTATGAGAGCGCCGTCCTTCTTTCGCCGCACCGTCTCATAATGCCCGACATGTTCCCCCTCCCTGATTCGCCGCATGATATCTGGAAATTCATCTTCGTGCCCCGGCACTTCAAGGACAGCTATCGGATGCCCTAACATCTCCTCGGCCGAATATCCGTATATGCGTTCGGCAGCCCTGTTCCAGCTTGTTACAATGCCTTCTGTTGTTTTGCCGATGATCGCGTCATCGGAAGACTCGACGATGGCCGCAAGCTTCGCCGCCATCTCCATAGCGCGTCTACGTTCGCTTTCGCTCTCATACAGGTCGCGATATACAGCCGCTTGATTATGGCGGTAAATGTAAGCCGTCGTTCCTACTGAAAGCCCAATTAGCAGGAAGACTATAACAGCGACAACGCCACCGCGTGCATTAACCTCACTGATGAGCTCCTCGTTATCGATTTCCGTGACTACAAACCAGCGAGAACCGAAGACGGGTTGGAGCGCCGCGAGTACATTTTTTCCAAGAAAGTTTTTGCCCTTGAATAGGCCGACTCTACCTAGGACAGCTTGTACACAGGGGAGAGCCGTATCTGTAGGAGAAACAGAACGTCCGACCGGACCGCTCGAGACAGAAGCCCGTGGATTAAGCACAAGAATTGTGTCACCCTGTTTCTCGGCTAACAAAGTTCTTTCCGTCCGAGTCGCCGACGGCCATGAACTAAGTAAGGGAAGGATGAAGTTGTCTGCCTTGCTTCTAAGTACTACGACAGCGACGGCCTTTCCTGATCGGTTGAGAATCGCGTCCATCGCGTCTATACTGATCCTGCCGCGGATATTGCGAAAAAAATCTCCGAGAACAGGGTAATGGTTTCTCACGGTCGTCTCGAAAGCGGATTTCTCAGACCTGACGATCTCCCTTTTTCCGCTTCCGATGCTCATTATAGACCTACCGTTCAAATCGGCAATGAACGCATCAGAATAAAGGGTAAGTCTTTTTTCGAGAACGAGAGCTTTCTCTATTTCCGCCTTCAATTGCCCATTCTCTCTTGAGGTCATCCAGCGAAGAAAAGCGCTGGATAGAAGTGGGTCCCTTGCGAGTTCGTGAGCGTCCTCGAGCCGCTCAGTCCTCCACTGCTCAATCTCCCGCGCTTTTATTGCGGCCACGGCAGCGATTTCCCCGTACTTATCGTCGAGGAGCCTCCCCTTTTCCACATGGAAATAGAATACGCCCGCCGCGACGAAAAAGAGGCTGAGTATCACCGTTAGGAACACCGATGTGCGAAGAGACATCGGCAAGTTCTTTTTGCTGAAGGAACTCATGTTATTCATAGCAAATCGACTTCAAGTCGCTTCGCAGCGAGGAACGTCACGCGAGCGGATGCATGCTTTCTATATCTCGTGCTAGGCTTAGGCTTATAATGAAACATTCGTTTGCGCTAGAACAGTGTAATGTTATCAGAATCACGGTTGGCAAGTTCATTGGCAACTCTGTTATAAAACACGGATTCTTCTTCCTCCTGCTGTTTGTAACGGTCTGTGGAGACAGGTTTTATAAGCACTTCAAATGAGTGGGCCAGGTAGTGGACGACCAGTCCCTGGTTACCACCGAGGCGTTCATTGACTAACGGTATCCCTTCTGTATCTAGAAATTCTCTGATGAATTCAATATTCCTTCTCCCTACCATCATCAGCTTATGGTTTGTCTTAAAGATTTCCGCGCCACCGAAAACTTTGGCTTGCAGTCTCCTCCTGTTGGCGCCCATTTTCATCATTTCGTTTATGAGCAGCTCCATCGCGTTCACACCGTACCTCGAGGACAAATCGACGCTGTCAACTTCTCCGGGCAAAAGGAAATGGTTCATGCCTCCTATTCGAGTCGACGGATCAAACAGGCAGGCGGACACGCATGAGCCGAGTATGGTCTTTATCTTGACTGGAATCTTACTGGCGTGAATGCCGCCGACATGGATAGTCACGCTCGGGACTCCATTGGCGAGCTCGTCGCCTTTGATGTGAATCGGGATCATCGGATACTCCCTGGTAGCTCACGCATGCCGAAGGGCCTCCCCAAGAATCGCTTCCAATGGCAGCACCTTGTCCACCCCGCCGAGCTTGATCGCCTCAGCGGGCATGCCGAAGACAACGCTTGTTGCTTCGTCTTGGGCGATTGTGTAGGCTCCTGCGTCCTTCATCTCTTTTAGCCCGTGAGCCCCGTCATCTCCCATACCAGTCATGATGATACCTATCGCGTTCTTCCCCGCGTACCTTGCCGTGGAACGGAACAGCACATCAACGCTTGGCCGGTGACGCGACACAAGCGGGCCGTCACGGACTTCGACGAAATACCTCGCCCCGCTGCGCTTCAGCAACGTGTGTTTGTTCCCGGGCGCGATTAGAGCTCTGCCGCGAATTACAGTATCACTTGTCTCCGCCTCCTTCACTCTAATGGCGCACAATGAATCGAGCCGATCTGCGAACGATCTGGTAAAATGTTCCGGCATATGCTGAACAATGACAATTCCCAGCGAATCGGCCGGAACCATCTCGAGGAAGACCGTTAGAGCTTCGGTCCCCCCGGTGGAAGCTCCGACAACAATAACTTTTTCCGTCGTCTCCGCCATAGAATTTGAAGACGCTTTTGACAGAATCACATCCGCAGTGAGTTTTGGCGCCACGTCATTCATCGTACTTATTTTCTTCAGTTTGGCGCGCGACGCGGCCTTCACGGCGTCGCATATTTGGATGCGCGACTCTTCTATGAACTGTTTCGTCCCCATTGCCGGCTTCGCGATTACATCAACGGCGCCGCTTTCGATCGCACGCCAGGCTGTCTCGGTTCCCTTCCCAGCAAGACTCGATATTATGACAATCGGTATGGGGTGTTGTGACATCACTTTTTGCAAGAAAGTGATTCCATCCATCCTCGGCATTTCAACGTCGAGGGTGATGACATCCGGCAGTTGCCTGTCAATTCGTTCAACGGCGACGTAAGGATCCGGCGCCGTCCCGATCACATCTATGCCCGGATCGGAGGAAAGTATCTCGCTCAATGTCTGCCTCACCACAGAAGAATCATCGACAACAAGAACCTTAATTCTATTGTCCATTAGCCCCTCAGTCTCTTCTGATAAATGGTCGGACCAACAGCGTCAAAAGGAAGGGCGAAACCGTTCATGGATTCAGAATGCCCCAGGAAAAGAAAACCACCTGGGATGAGATAGCTTGTGATCTTTTTGAGTATCTCGAATTCGGTCTTCCTGTCGAAATATATAAGCGCATTTCTGCAGAATATAACCTCAAACCTTCTGGAGAGATTGTATCGCGGGAGCATGAAATTCAGCTGTTGGAATTCAACCCGCGAACGGAGATCTGGCACTATTTTAACAAGCCCTGCTCCTCTGTCTGAGCTGCGCAAGAGGTACTTCTTCCTCAATGGCATAGCGATTGGTTCGATATCCTCTTCCTTATAAACGGCGCGGACCGCCTTCTCTAGGACGTTGGTGGAAATGTCAGTCCCGAATATCGACCAGGAAAATCCATGCCTGGATTCTCCATACTCAGAAAGGACCATGGCAATGGTGTAAGGTTCCATCCCGGTCGAGCACGCCGCACTCCAAACATTAAGCTGATGTGTTTGAATCAGCCCGTTTTCCCTCAGGAAGGGTACGGCATTGTTTACCAAATACTCGAAATGGTGCGGCTCCCTGAAAAAGTCGGTTTTGTTTGTTGTAATTACATTGATAAAATCCGTTATTTCTTCTTCATCGCATTCCGGGCTGAACAAGTATTCGCAATAATCCGAGAAGCTGCACATTTGAAGGAGCCTCAGTCTCTTCTGGAGCCGGGCCTGCACCATGGTTTTCTTAACATCGGATAAAGTGATTCCGGTTTTTTCCTTTATGAATGCGCTCAGCCGTACGAAATCCCTGTCAGTCAAAGCTTTATACTTATCGGCGAAACCGACGGTATCCGCTTGAGTTTCTTTCGTACGTGTTTTTTTTATTGGCCTATTGGAAAAGCCATTCGAGTTGATGTGTTTGAGCTTAGGTTCCATGTGAATATTTTCAATTCAAAATTTTAGAGGCTAAACTTAGACGCTCGCCATAGCATTCTCACTCCTACAGTCACGCCGATTTCCTAGCGATAATGTCACTCGCCAGGACATTTCTCAAGGTAGCACGGATAACTTCCATTGGATTTTTGGAATTGGGGGCATCGTGGCCCGAATAAATAGTCCTAACCCCTTTCCGCAGGAGATCTTCCAGAAACACCACAAAACCTTCCTGGTAAGTTCCTCCGGGACTTTGAATGTTCAGCGGGGTATCTCCGGAGAACAATGCTCCGCTCGTGAGTGAAAAGAGGCAGATCGAGTCTGACGAATGCTCCGGAGAGTGAATTATTTCGAACAGTTCATCGCCAAGCAGAATAACCTCGCCGTCTGTCAGCAATCGGCTCACGCCATCCATCATCGAGTAGGCAAGAACCTCGGGGTTGAATTTGACGATGACGCGGCCGAGTCCCCCGGAGTGGTCAAAGTGCGAGTGGGTAAGGATAACTCTGGCGACCGGCTTCTTCCCGACTCCGGTGCTCATTTGGCCGATCGAATTGACTATCGTTCCGTCGGTTCCCACATCCACCAAGGCGTTTACATCCTCAAGCCGGTTGGAATCGCCAAGTATTAAATATGCGTTCGCGGTGTAAACGGCAGCCGTGGAGCGGAGAAGATGCACTTTCATGATAACGTCTCAGCCTTTCTATATAACTGTCCCTCCTCTGACATTTTCTCGAAGAGATGAGCCAATTCTCGCGGCATTTCTTGGGTGCGTTCGGTCGCGAAGAAGCCTCCTGGCGCGAGTGCCGAGTGGAACATCCTGATCACATTAACCCTCTCCGCCGGATGAAAATGCAGAAGGACATTCTTGCAAACTATCAGTCGATATCCATCTGCGATGGACTTCAGAGAAAGGAGGTCGTGTCGCTTGAAGTGGATCGCCTGCCGTATGCTGTCAACTACGCGAAATTCACCCTTACCTTCGCCTGGCGTGAAGTACTTTCCAAAAATTTCCGGAGTAATTCGTTCGAGTTGATCGATGGGGTAGACCCCATTTTCTATAATCTTTTCAAAATCGCCCTGTTCATCGATATCCGTTGCGTCGATGTGGACGTTTCTAAAAGCGAAATGTCCCATTTTCTCCGCAATGGTAATCGCAAGCGAATAGGGTTCTGGTCCCATCGCGCAACCTCCATCCCAGATCCTGATTCTACTGTAACCGGAAAGTGTCGGAACAACATGCGTTGCTATCAAATCAAGAACTGTCTGGTCGCGAAAGAAGAATGTAAATGCCATGATTAGATTCGCAGAAACTCTTTAGAAGTTGTCAATTTGTTCAGGACCCAGACGGAATCGCGCGTACACTTGATCCCATAGGCACCCGTCACTTCAGCCGACTGGCAATCGTGGATCGCCAGTACGACCCTTTTAGTATCATGGGAGGAAGCTTCCAGTTTTGTCCTCTTATTTACAAACGATAAACCGGAAGCTATTCTTCCCACGGCCTTAGTTCATTCTAATACCGGCTCGGCCATAGTCGCTTTGACGGCCCCAAGGTTATCGGCGGAGAACACTTTATCGATGTCCAGTATGATGATGAACTGTTCATCTCTCTTACCCATACCTCGGATGAAGTCGGTGTTAAGTTTGGT
>JAJYOS010000022.1 GCA_021796055.1 Bacteroidota bacterium | reverse complement strand
TCAGCTTACAAGCCGGCCACGTACAACGTCGACATGCAGCTCTACAAGACTTTCAAATTCACTGGCGGAACGAGCCTGACCCTCTTTGCGAGAGTAGACAACATCTTCGACACGATGAACGCTTTGCAAGTATACACCGACACCGGTTTGCCGAACGTATCGCTGTATGAAGAGTCTCTGCTGGCATCGAATCCCCCGCAGAGGATTGCGACAATCCAGGATTATTACACGAATCCGACTTTCTATTCGTCGCCGAGGAGGATTCAAATCGGTACGACTATTTCTTTCTAAAGCCCAGAGGTTTGATTATGAAAAGATTTTTTGTTGCCATTGCGGTTTTGTTCTTCACCGGGACTGCGTTCGCGCAGACTCCGGAGCTGATCCAGTGGGCGAGATCGAATTGGGGAAACGCGCTTTATACGCGTTTCGGAATTCAAAACGGCAACCGGGTTGGACTTTCTTTTCGCAACGACGGTTCCATCGCGGGCCTCAATGCGAACGATCTCCGCGGCTACTGGCCTTACCCGGCGACCAAGGACAGCTATGTAGGAGATATCACGCCGCTGGTCGGAGTACAGCTTCCGGTCAGGGATTATTTCGGCACCGGCAAGCCGGACACTTTACACTCGGTCACTATCGCGAAAGGGCCGAGGAACGGCCAGGACGCCAAAGTGGATCCGACATCCGGCGCTTTCGAAGGCTTTGAACCGGAGCCCGGTTACGTGAACCTCAACCAGGATACCGTCGCGATGAGTCAGGATCCGAACAGCTGGCCGGCTTTCTGGCCCGACCACCCAACTTGGCGGGACCCTGCAACCGGCAAGGCTTTATGGGACGGTTATTTCGGCAAGGGTGTGTTCAATGCTGACGAAGAGAGCTATTTCGTGATGGACGATGCCGCGGACAGCAGCGTCCAGCAGCGGACAAGAGGTTTGTTCATACCCGACTCAACGGATTCGTCAAGGAAAGGGATCGGGATTGTCGTCGCCGTTCGCGGGATGCAATGGTCACAGATCCAGGCGCAGGATGTCGTGTTTTGGCTTTACGATATTACAAACATTAGCACGACTACTTACAACAAAAGCGTGTTCGGAGTCATCATCGGAACTTGCAGCGGCGCTTACGCCAACAACGGTGATTATACTCCTTGTCAGGATCTCCTCGGGTATTTCGATTTGAATAACAATATCGCCTACAGCTGGTTGGCGAACGATAATAATACTGCCAGAGGTTTCATACCGCTAAGCCAGGTCTTGCCCGGTGTCCGGAGCACTGTGGGTTATGTCGGCTACGCCTACCTGGAAAGCCCGGGAAATCCGTACGATGGGATTGATAATAATAACAGCAACGAAGACCCGAGCGCTCCCACCTTCTCATCAAGCGATTTCCAGTTCAATTCCGGCAACAACACCAATGTTGCCTCACGTACTCTTTCCATTAACAGTCCGGGATCGAATCCAAACTGGCCGGACGACAAGATCGCGCTCATCACGCCGACGACGGAAACCATTACCGAAGCCGGGACGGCTCCATTCCAGGTGGTCAGGTACGTGAGGTCGGTTGTGCTGCTTGACACTCTTCTTAAGAGTCCCACCGACACTGTAACGGTTTATTCGATGGGCAAGCCGTACAAGATATACGACGGCGAGACGCTCACACAGGTTCCGAACGACGGCCATGATGATCTATTGAACGGCTTGATCGACGAGAACTATCAGCTGGACTACGAGAGAGTTTTCAAAGACCAGAACGGCAACATAATCAGGCAGGATGTTAGACCGCTCGCGTACAAGGACTATCTGACGGGAACGGGACTCGACAATACCATGATAGACAAAGCAAGGGACAGCGGTCCGGGCCATGAAGTTACTTCTTGGGTTCCCAATTACAACGCTCCCATCGATCCGATCACTGGGAAACATCCCGGAATCCAGGCGGCTCACTGGTCCGGCGACGAAAACGGGAACTGGAACAAGCAGTACGACGACTACGAGGGCGACGGTATACCGACGGACAACATCGGCGAACCTCACTTCGATCAAACAGACGTGGAGGAATCCGATCAACTCGGTCTGACAAGCTTCAGCTACTTCACGGTATCTGGCTCGCCGAACATGAGCAACAGCGAGGTGATGTGGAACCTCATGACACCGGGCTACTTTGACGTGATCCCCGATGTGCCGGAGGCGGGAAACTTCGCGTTTGCTTCAGGTTATTTCCCGATGCCGCCGCTGCATACCGAAAGATTTTCGATGGCGTTAGTCTTCGGAGCAGACAGCTCTACCCTATTCCAGAACAAGCAGATAGTTCAGGACATCTATAACAACAATTACAATTTCACTAAAGCGCCGCCGAAGCCGCATCTCATAGCGATAGCAGGCGACCATAAAGTCACTCTCCTTTGGGACAGCACCGCGGAACATTTCAGGGATACATCGATCCAGGACACTTCCCAGCAGCATACGTTCGAAGGATATAAGATCTACCGCTCTACGGATCCCGGCTTCACTGAAGGTGGCGGACAGGCGATAGCGACTTATGATCTCAAGGACGGCATTCGCGGTTACTTTCTCCCGCAGACGCAGACCCTGGCTGATCTCCCGCGGTTTTATCTCGGCAACGATATAGGCCTGGTCCACACATTTGTCGACAGCGGGCTGCAGAACGGGCAGGGCTATTATTACGCGGTCACTTCGTACACGAAGGGGAACGCGGCAGAGAACATGTATCCGGCCGAGTGCTCCAAGTTCGTGACGCTCGATGCTGAAGGTGTACCGCATTGCGACGTCAATGTCGCGTATGTTACTCCCCAGGCGCCGATGGCGGGCTACATGCCGGCAAACGGCGGTTCGATATATCATGAAACGCCAACCTACGGCACAGGCTCAGTTGATTTGCAGATTGTCAACCCTCAGGCCTTGAGAACCGTCGACGGCCATGTCTTCAATGTTACCTTCAGCGATACAGCCGTGTCGTACACGCCGCAAAACCAGTCGAAGACAGCTACCTACCTTCACGACACTCAATCATATACGGTGACCGACGTGACGGCGGGAGATACTCTCATTGCGAATGCGCCGATAGATCAGCTGGATATTCAGCCTCCTTTGTTTGATGGAATGCGGGTGACGTTCAACAATGACAGTACGCAGCTCGCGACTTCCGATTCGACGTTCGGATGGAATTCAACGGCTCTTACGAAAGCCTATCCTTATGAAACGGGCGTCTTCACTCTCGGAGGACTCCTTCCGAGCACGTACGACCCTTCGGATTATCAGTTGGTCTTCAGTCAAAACATCGTCGATACCTCCACGGCGGTCCCCGCCTATGGGTTGACGGCACAGCCCGTGAATTTCAGGATAAAGAATCTCACGACGGGAGGATATGCCAAGTTCGCTTATGCCCAGGTCGTCAATGACCTTCTCTCTCCACCGACGAAGAACCTGGTCGTAATAATTATTCCAAGTTTCACGAACGGCAATCCGAACTTTGGCTGGTATGTGAGCTTCAAGGGGGACACTACCATCCAGTTGCCAAACAGCAACACAGCGACGTTCAGCTTGCTCACGGACAAGCCGTTCAGAAAAGGCGATGTGTTTTCCTTCAAGGCTCATTCTGATTCACTGAACAAAACGCTTGCAGAGAACCAGCTTGGCATGATCAGAGTTGTCCCTAATCCATACGTCGCCGCCACCACGCAGGAGCTTCCACTTCCTCCTGGAATAAACAGCGGCCGCGGGACGAGAAAAATTACGTTCATACACCTTCCGGCGAACAGCACCATCTACATTTTCGACGCCGCGGGACAGCTGATAAGGAAGCTCTCCATGCCCCCCGGACAGGATATAGCTAACGGTGCAGTGAATTGGGATCTCAGAACGAGTGATAACCTGTCGATCGCTTATGGTGTTTACTTCTACCTGGTAGACGCACCCGGAGTTGGGCAGAAGTACGGCAAAATAGCGATCATAAAGTAAATGAGGCCGCAAATGAAATTGAAGACGTTAGCTGCAGCCGTAGTGATCTTGTTAAGCGCGGCACAGGCATTTTCACAGAATAAAGTCGGCACAACGGCGGCGCCATTCCTTGGGATCGCCGCTGGCCCGCGAGCAGTCGGGATGGGCGGAGCTTTTACCGCGGTCGCAAACGACCCGTCGGCCCTTTACTGGAATCCCGCGGGTATTTCCAGGACCGGACGGACAGCTTTTCTCCTGGAACACACGGACTACCTGGTCGGCACAAGCTACAACTTCTTTGCGGGAGTCGTCGCAATAGACCAGGATGACGCGATCGGTCTCGCGGTTACGGAGCTCGACTACGGAAGCGACCTGGTCACGACAGTTTCACAACCCAACGGGACAGGGGAGACCTGGAGCGCGAGCGATTGGGCCGTGGGACTCTCCTATGCCAGAAATCTTACCGATAGATTCTCTATCGGCGGTACGGCTAAGATGATAATGCAGAACATTTGGCACGAGTCCGCAACCGGCTGGGCTGTCGACGCCGGCGTTCTCTACATAACGCCATTCAACAACATGAAGATTGGAATGGATATCGCGAACTTCGGTACGGAGATGACGATGGGAGGGACCGACCTGCTTGTCTCGTACGATCCCGCTCCATCGATCGCAGGGAACAACAAAAACATTCCGGCCGAATACTACACCAATTCATATCCGCTTCCTCTTTTCTTCCGTGTCGGTCTGGCCATGGACGTGGTACATTCACATACGAACCGGCTGACGCTCGCGGTCGACGCTGTCCACCCGAGCAATGAGGTCCAGAGCATGAATGTCGGAGCCGAGTACGCTTGGAACAAGTTCCTGTATCTTCGGGCAGGCTATAAGTCGCTTTTTATTCCCAACAGTCAGGAAGGGCTCACTCTGGGAGTCGGCATAAGGTATGAGATCTCAATGAATCTGAGACTCAGGCTTGATTACGGTTACGAGAATTTTGGACTTCTTAAGAACCTTCAGGAATTCTCGCTGACAATAGGAGTTTAACTTGAAATTTTCTCTTCTGATGAAGCTCTTGAATTTGAAAGAATCCCGCCCGCTTGTAGTCCGGGATTCAGATGATGGAGCATTCTCACAAGTACAACTAACAACCAAAAGGAGGTAAACATGAGACACAAGGCTAAGGCTTTCTGCATCGCGCTTGTCGCCATGCTGATGAGTGTCCCATTGGCGTATGCCCAGAACCCGGTTACGTTCCAACTGAACATGAAATACCAGGCTCTGAGCGGTCTCTTCAATATCAGCACTGATAGTGTCGAAGTTCGCGGTTCGTTCAACGGGTGGGGCGGGTACACCGGTTTGATGACCGAGAATACCAGCGACACGATTTACACGGTGACCATCGACATGCCAGATTCTCTGGTCGGTGACACCCTGCAGTATAAATTTGTCGAGACTCACGGCGGAATAGACAATTGGGAAAGCACGGTTCCGAGCCCGAACATCGGAGGCAACCGCTGGTTCAAGCTGGCATCCGGCGGACAAACACTTCCGGTGACCTATTTCAACATGGACAGTGTTGTCGACGTACAGGCCAATCTTACTTTCACCGTTAACATGTCGTTCATGGAACAGACAGGATACTTCCAGCCCGATAGCGGCGACAAAGTGTTTCTGCGCGGAGATGTCATCCCCGGCGGCTGGGGACCCGGAACAGAGATGATCGAGAACCAGCTGGAGCCCGGCTATTATTCGGCAAACGTCAATGTCATAGCGACACCGAACGATACATCCGGCTACAAGTACTTCATTCAGACCACTAGAACTGTAGCGCCACTTCCTCCGAACGGTGGATGGGAAGAAGGTCCTCACGGCGCCAACTACCCCCTCGTCTTTACCGGGAGAGACAGCACTTTGCCGACCAGGTTCTTCGATGGCATAACCGGCGTTTTGAAGACACCGGTGACGGTGATCTTCTCAGTGAACATGAAGCACGCCATCGACGCGATCACCGGAAAGCCGTTCCCGTCGATCGACAGCGTCGTAATTGGCGGAAGCGAGCCGCCCCTGTCGTGGTTGTACACCCAGCCGTGGGCAGATTCCATGCAATCGCTCTTGCTGTACGACGACGGCACGCACGGTGACCTCAAAGCAGGCGATTCGATTTACTCGGGCACGTTCACTTTCCCGAAGGGTTCAGTCAACAAGGTGTGGTTCATGTATAGCGCGTTCTACCACCCGGGCTATCCTTCAACTGGAGTAGAGCAGAACGAGGAAAATACGACGGACAACTTCGATAACCATCAGATGCTTATCCCCGATTCCGCTGGCACTGCCCCGATCAGGCTGACGACGAACATTTTCGGAAATTATCTCGATACCACTACGGTTCTCACGGCAGTACAAAGTCTTCCGAAGCCGATACCGCAGTCGTTCACGCTCGACCAAAACTATCCGAATCCGTTCAATCCCACCACCAAGATTCAGTATTCGGTGCCAAGAGCCGCTCAGGTTTCGCTGACCGTATACAACGTTCTCGGCGAAAAAGTGGCGACCCTATTCAGTGGGATGGAGAGAGCAGGCACCTATGAAGTAAACTTCAATGCTGACAGGTTTGCCAGCGGTGTTTATTTCTATCGGTTGCAGGCGGGAGGATTTAGCAGTACCAAGAAAATGATGCTGCTTAAGTAATGTTCCGCCAGACTAACCTAGCGATCTAGTGGATGGTTGGTTTATCGTGCAGGTCCGCGACAAGCGGACCTGCACGGCTTTTTCTTCAAACACGGGTGTTATTTCACAAAACTTCTCCGGCGCGCCTTTGCGCAACTCGATCGTTTTCTTTTGGCGCCGGTAGTCTCAGTACGCAAATTGCCTGACCTCGGCATTTTGCGCTCACGGTAAAGGTCATGAAAGCGTCAACTCACAAAGACATTTCAATTGGTATTGCGGCGTTCTTCACGCTTCTGCTGCTTGGGACATTCCCCGTTATGGCGCAGCAGTCCGCGGCTTATGTAGGAGTTGATCAGGGAAAGTGGTTCTCATCCGTCTCGACTGACAGGGCTCGATACGTGCCGCTCGCAGCCGCGGAATTTTCGGTTGCTTTCAGGCAGCCCGCTAATGGCAAGACACTCGTGGTCGTGTACGAGCATCTTGATAGCCTCGTGGGGAGCGATACACTGGTTGTCCAGACCCCCGATAGCGTTTCTTGGAGCTGGCAAGTTCCCGCCATAGACTACCGCGGCTATATTGTAGAGGTATTTCTGTATGATTCCGGAAGCCTCCTCGATTACACGGACATCGGGCTCGATGTCTCTTCAAACTGGAGTAAGTTCCCGAGATACGGTTTCCTGTCGAGTTATCAAAATATGCCTCAGGAAGAAATTGACAGCACGATTTCCGTGCTGAATCGGTATCACATAAACGGACTTCAGTTTTACGACTGGCAGTACGAACACAATCAACCACTTGCAGGAACGGTTCAGGATCCCAGCCCGACATGGAATGATATTGCGAATCGCACGAACTATCTCTCAACCGTGGAGGGCTACATCAACGCGGCCCACCAGAGAGGCATGAAGGCGATGAACTACAACCTTTTGTACGGAGCTTACGGGAACGCGGACCAGGATGGGGCAAGCGATACTTGGCGTCTGTTCCAGGACCCGAATCACCAATCGCCTGAGTTCTACCAGTTGCCAAGCAGCTGGGCCAGCAACCTCTATATCATGGATCCGGGCAATCAGGACTGGAGAGACTATATTTTCGCACAAGAGCGCAAAGCCTTCCTTGCCATCCCGTTCGATGGCTGGCATGTGGATCAACTCGGCTATCTGGGATCCCTTTGGAATTACGCGGGAGAACCTGTCGATCCGACGAGCGCGTTTGCGTCTTTCCTTTCGCAGGCGAAGTCGCAATTGAACGTCGATCTTGTCATGAACGCGGTCGGCCAGTACGGTCAGCAGGAAATCGCCCAGGCCCCCGTCGACTTCCTCTATACAGAGGTGTGGGATCCCGACAGCACTTACGGCGATCTCGTGAAAATCATAAGCGACAACTCTAGTTACAGTCAGAACAGGCTCAGCACAGTCCTCGCGGCTTACATGGATTACAATTTGTCGAGCGGCTACTTCAACACACCAGGGGTGCTTTTCACCGATGCCGTGATATTCGCCGCGGGAGGCGACCATTTGGAATTGGGCGAGCACATGCTATCGAACGAGTACTTCCCATCCGCGAAGCTTTTGATGACGGGCGCGCTGGAGGGAGATCTCGTCCATTACTACGATTTTATGGTCGGATATGAAAATTTGCTCAGAGACAAAGAAACCGTGGTCTCTTTACCACTCTCGGCAGAAATTGGATCCACATCGCTGGCTCTATCGTCGCAGCCGTCGCGCGGTTCGGTCTGGAGCCAGGTCACTACGAAGGGCAATCTCGTCATATTGAACCTCGTGAACTTCACGAATGCAAACTCCATGGCCTGGCGGGACAGGTACGGTACCCAAACATATCCGGACACGCTTTCGGAAATCAAAATAAATTTTCCCGAAACTACCAGGATAAAGAATATCTGGACGGCATCGCCCGATTTCCACGGCGGGTCGCCCTCAGATTTATCTTTCGTCCAATCCGGTAACTCCGTCTCATTCACATTGCCGAGTCTTCTCTATTGGAGCATGGTGATAATTCGACTGGATACGACTATAACTCCAGTCAACGGCGGACAGACCGGACTTCCGAAAAGTTTCTCGCTCGGGCAGAATTTTCCCAACCCATTCAATCCTACGACGGAGATCAACTACCGGCTTGCGGCCGCGGGGCGCGTCGCTCTTAAGGTATATGATGTCCTTGGAAGAACCGTCGCGACGCTAGTCGACGAAAGGGAGGAGGCTGGCAAATATTCGGTGACATTCAACGCCAGCAGCTTGCCGAGCGGAGTATATATTTACAGGCTGACCGACGGGAGCTATTCCAAAATAAAGAAAATGATGTTGCTCAAATGAGACTTCTCCAAAGAAACTTATGGCCCCTCATTATCCTTGCGATGTTTCCATGGGGCGCGGCGGTCGCGCAGACTACAGCCGCAGGCGCGATTACCACGAATGGAGAAGTTGATGTTGTTGTCCCGTGCGGAAACACGATTTACGTCGGTGGCTCATTCACTTATGTCAATCCAGTTACAGGTGGTTTTGCGGGGATAGATTCCGACGGATCCTACATCCCTGCGGTCCGAGTGAATGGGACCGTAGTGGCGATATGTCCGGATGGCTCCGGCGGCTTTTTCATCGGCGGACAATTTACCGTTCCCGGTTACGCTTCGATAGCAAACTTTGCCCACGTGCTTCCGAACGGCAATCTCGACTCGAAATGGATCGTGAATACCAACGGTCAGGTTTCGGCCATCGCGATCTCCGGAACTACAGTATATATGGGAGGAATATTTACGGAGGTTGATGGAAGCGCGGACAGCAGCCTGGCGGCTTTTGATCGCTCAACTGCCTCGTTAAGAGACTGGGATTTGAACGCGGATGGCCCGGTGACTTCGCTCCTTCGTTCCGGTGGATATGTGTATGTCGGCGGCAGCTTCTCGCGCATTGGGATTGCTCATCGGAACTTTCTTGCGGAGCTCGATGATACTACGGGTTCAGTGACCGCATGGAATCCGGATCCGAGCGGCGCCGTATATTGCATGGCGCTATCCGGAAACAGGATTTATTTGGGCGGCAGCTTTGCGGATATTGGTGGGGCGTCACGATATTGCCTCGCCGCACTCGACATTAGCACGGGGTTAGCCAATAACTGGAATCCCTCTCCGAACAGCTATGTCTTCACTCTGAGCCTCAGCGGCGGCCTTGTCTACGCCGGCGGCTTGTTCAGTTCCATCGGAGGTCAGTCGAGAAGCGGTCTGGCGGCGATAGACACGTCCACCGGCCAGGCAACGGGTTGGAATCCATCCCCCTCCGGGTATGTGAGTGCGATACAGATTGTCGGCAGCGATGCCTACATCGGGGGAAGCTTCTTGAATGTTGGGGGAGTCTCGCGAAACAGGATCGCGGAAGTGAGTCTTAGCACGGGAGCCTTGACGAACTGGAACCCAGGAGCCGATGGTAAAGTGTACGCGCTTGCCGCGAACAGTGGTTCCATTTATGCGTGTGGCGCCTTCACAACTGTTTGCGGGGAAGCTAGGAACAACCTCGCCGCGATAAATGCCACGACCGGCGCGCTTACCTCATGGAATCCCAATCCGAACGGGTCGGTCTCAGCGATCGTTCCAGCCGCGGGATTGATCTATATCGGCGGAGACTTCACGACCGTCAAAGGGCAGGCAAGACAGTTCATCGCGGCTGTCGACGACAGCACGGGAAAGCCGACATCATGGGAGCCGGATCCAAACGGCGGTGTCACCTCCATCGCCCTTTCGGGAAACGTCGTTTATGTCGCGGGCGGGTTTACTTCCATCGGCGGTGCATCGAGAAATTTCCTCGCCGCGCTTGACAGGTATACGGGGCTTGCGACAGAATGGAACCCCGATCCGAACAACCTCGTCGAGACCGTTGTGCCAACGGCGAACGAAGTCTATATCGGAGGTTTCTTCGACACTGTCGGTGACAGCCTGCGTCCGGACATTGCCGCACTTGATCCTCAAACCGGAAACGTTACCGACTGGGATCCGTCCGCGGATAATTTTGTCGACGCTATTGTCGTTTCAGGCGGAGTAGTGTACGCGGGGGGCGCCTTCGCGCACATCGGCGGGAGCGCGAGAAACCATATTGCCGCTCTCGATCAAACGACCGGCGAGGCGACGGCGTGGAATCCGGACGCGGACGGTACAGTCTATTCTCTCGCATCCACCGGAGATGACATTTATGCGGGCGGATTTTTTGCGAATATCGGTGGAACGTCTTCAAAGGGGGCGGCCGCACTTAACACGACATCCGGCTCGGCGGTAAATTGGAATCCTGGTCTGAACAGCGGCGTAATGGCGATCGGACTTTCCTATTTTAATCAACGAGTATACCTGGGCGGAGATTTCACCCAAGTTGGTGGAATATCGCAGAGCTATTTCGGAAGCGCGGCGAATGCAGGCGACCAGGCGCTGATGAATCCTCCAGTTTTTGAGACAGGCTCACAGGCGCTCACCTTTGGAACCGTCCCGTCGAACAAGGAATTCTCGGACAGTTTGTTTGTGACTAACACCGGCGGAGGGGCATTAACGATCTCTTCGGTTATTTCGAGCGACAGCGCTTTCAGTGTAAGCCCGGCCGCTGCTGAAATAGCGCCCGGCGACAGCATGAAATTCATAGTGTATCTCCGGCGCAATTCCACTGGAAACCATAATGGTACGCTTTACTTCTTGCATGACGGCGCGCAGCCAGCAGACACCGTCGCGTTGGAAGCCTCGGTCTTTCTGGGCGTTTCCGGTGGATCCGGTCTACCTGTGAAATTCAACCTGGAACAGAATTATCCGAATCCGTTTAACCCTACCACGAATATCGGATTCCGAATTCCGGATGTTGGCTATGTGACACTGAAAGTTTACGACGTGTTAGGACGGAAAGTGGCGACGCTTGTTAGCCAGGTTGAACAGCCGGGAAATTATCAGGTTGAATTCAACGGGAGCAGTTTGGCGAGTGGTGTGTATTTCTACAGAATAGATGTGCGCCCGCTAAAGCAGACGGGCATTGACTACAGGAAGACCATGAAATTGATGTTGCTTAAGTAGTTGCTTCTCCTCTGGAACCGGCGGGGGTAAGAGTTTGACCTCCGCCGGTTTCGGCATATGAATGAGAAAGTGTTTGGTCCAATTGGAAAGAGATAGCAGGCAAGTGATGATAAACGGGAAAGTCTTTTCGAAGTCCGCGGCCGCGATGAGCGTCCTCTCTGCCTGTGGGGACATCATAAATGCAAGTCTGTTGGTTGGACCTTTCATCGATATCATTGACCTGGACAAATTGCCGGCGACGAGCTGCGGCGTAAACGGCGCAAGAGTCTGCGTTCCGGAAGGAGCATGATTGTGCTGTCGGCAAGCTGCATCGTCCGCAATAATGACGAAGATCATGTGCTTCACTTAAACGGTGGAAATGTTTGCAACTCACCGGCGGTCAGCAGCCCTAGAGGAATTGCGGGCTTCGGTCTGATACTGATCACTACTACGTTCTTGGCGCTGTGCGCCTTCAGCCCGTCGCGCGCGGCATCGCACCGCGGCTCGGCTTACGCGTCAGATACTTCGTCCGGCAACTTCAAGTGGACCGTTGACACTCTTGGGGCGGACGGGAGCACCTTGTTTGACTGCTGCGTTGTTAATGACTCACTCGCTTACGCAGTCGGCTGGATCATGCCTCACGACTCCGCGGCCCAGAGCCACTCGCTCGACTGGTACAATACCGCGGTTTGGAACGGTTCAAGGTGGACTCTCATGCAGGTGCCTGTCTATTTCAATAATCGAAAAACATTTTCCCCGATACACTCGGTGTTCGCTAGAAGCACCGACGATGTCTGGTTCGGGATGTATTATATGGTTCACTGGAACGGGAGAAAGTATTTGCAGTCGGATCCATACCCCAGATCTTTCGAGAACAAGATTTGGGAGAGTGCCGACGGAGCCAGGGTCTACGCGGTTGGCGACTATGGTATGATATCTTATTCACTCGATCATGGAAAGTCATGGGAGCCTGTTCGCACGGGGACTCCGCTTCAGTTTCGCGACATATGGGGAGATGGCGGGGAGGTGTTGGCTATCGCTTCCAACAACGGTGGTGAAGAATGCCTCGTGAGCTTAAAGGGAGACAGCGCCGTTCGACTCGATGATACTTTCCCCTTCGTACAGAGTTTAACCGGAGTCTGGTTCGTGCCGAATGAATCGTACTTCCTTGTGGGAAACGGGATATACGAAGCAAAAAGTCTAAAATCTAAGACCTGGCGGTTCGATCCTTTCATCTGGCATCTAAACCGATACGAGGCCGCCGTCCGCGGCGACGGAGCCAACGACGTGTTCATCGCCGGTGAGGGAGGAAGTATAGCGCACTGGAACGGAGCGACGTGGCGCTCCTACCATTCTATAGAGAATGCCCCTGATCAGCTTCGCGCGGTTAGCGTGAAAGATAATTTAGTAGTAGCAGTCGGACAGAGATATTACAACAATCTCCGCAATTGCGGAGTCGTATATATGGGCTTCAGGCATCAGACCTCGCTGAATAGTGGCTCACTCCCGGCTGATCAATCCGCCGAAGTCAGTCACGAGAACCTGGTTCATGATGCTGCAGGTGGGGCGGTGAACCGGGCGGGGAAGGAGCATAACTAAAGTGCCTCCTTCCAATACTCAGAAGAATGGCAATCAAAAAAGTCGCGTGAACCGTGCTTTCTATGTCGTCTTGGTGCTGGTGCCGGTACTGTTCTTCGTCCTCCTTGAAGCATGTCTACGGATATTCAACTACGGATATAATTACACGCAATGGATAAGTCCGGTTAAAGGGCTCTACGTTCTCAATCCGGATATTGCCCATAAATACTTCTTCGGTATGAAGAACGTTCCGTATTCCAATGTGGATATGTTTCGAATCGTGAAGCAGCCTAACACATTCAGAGTATTTGTCCTCGGAGGAAGCGCTGCGGCAGGCTATCCGTTCCTGCCGAACGGGTCTTTCTCGAGATATCTACAGCAACGTCTCAGTCTTGAATATCCTAATTCGAGAATAGAAGTCGTGAACTGTGCAATGACTGCGGTGAACAGTTATACCTTACTCGATCTCCTGCCGGGCATTCTCAAGGAGAAGCCAAACCTGATACTGATTTACGCGGGTAATAACGAGTATTACGGCGCGCTCGGCGTGGGATCGATGGAATCGTTCGGAACATCGAGGACGATTGTCAACCTCGTGATATATCTCGAACAGTTCAGGACTTTCCAGTTGCTGCGTAATATCGTTAGCAGAGTGGTCGGCGTGTTCGGGAAGAAGAGAGCGCAGACCGGAACGCTGATGGCGCGCATGGCGAAGGATCAACTTATCCCGCTCGGATCCAAAGTGTACAGGGAGGGGCTGGAGCAGTTTAAGGGGAACATGACTGATATCCTTCGGATGGCGAAGTCGGATCATGTGCCGGTCATACTTGGAACGCTGGCGTGCAATTTGAAAGACCAGTATCCTTTTGTTTCGATCAGGGCGAACGGCTATCCCCCCGCGGATTCGGTTTTCATGGAGGCGAAGGCAGAACTTGCGCAGGGCCATTTACGAGAAGCCGACTCGCTCTTCAGGTTCGCGAAAGATCTCGACGCCTTAAGGTTCAGGCCTCCGACCGCTCTCAACGACGAAATTTTCGCGCTGGGAAAAAAGTTTGACGACCCGGTAGTGAACGTCGACTCGGCATTCGATGCCGCGAGCCCGGACCATATCGTCGGTGACAACCTGATGGTGGATCATTTGCATCCGACTCTTCAAGGTCAGGAGCTGATCGGGAGATTATACTACGACGAGATGGAGAAAATCGGGCGGATGCCGAAAACCAGACCGCTCGATCTCAGCAACAGGATACAGGACAGCATCACAGTCGCAAACTTCCCGTTCGCGAAACTAGATTCGGTGATCGGTGAGTACAGAATAAAAGTTCTCAAAGATGACTGGCCATACATTGATCCGGATAAGGCGGTTCCTTTTCCAGAATTGCTCCATCCCGCGAACTACATCGATTCGCTCGTTTACCGGCTCGTCATCGATGGCACCGACTGGGTGACAGTTCACAAGCTGGCCGCGGAACATTATGCAGTTCAGAATAGATACAACCAGTTCTTAAGAGTGATGAACGTCCTGATCGCGCAGTATCCGTATATGCTGGACTATTATGACTATGCGATCAGTGTGCTGCTGCACGCCGGATCTTACGACTACGCATACCGGTATTTGTCGAAACGAAACGACATCAAGGCGACTGCGTTTACAGAGAAATGGCTCGGCATCATCGACCTTTCCAGGAAAAAGTTCGCGGAAGCCGGGGCGCATCTTACAGAGAGCCTTAAGTATAACGACAATGACGCCCAGGTGTGGTACGACCTTAGCGGAGTCTATGTAAATGAAAAGAACTTCCCAGCGGCGCTTCAGGCGATAAACATGGCGCTTTCGCTCCAACCCCAATTCCCAGGCGCGCGCGCCTTGCAGGCCGAACTGCAGAACGCCGTTAAACAAGTGAAGTAGAAACGAAAAGGAAATGATGTTTATATGATAAAAGTCCTGAACCGAACAGCTTTGATTTTGCTCCTCACATCGTCGGCCCTGCTCGCGCAAACGTCCGATAGCGTCGACGTGACTTTCTACTTCAAGCCGCAGGACAACCCGTCTGTGGTCTATGTCCCGGGGGAGTTTAACGGCTGGGGTCCCAACTCCAACGGCGTAATTTCACCCGGCGCCCCTTCCATGATGACGAAGAACCAGACAACAGGAGTGTGGTATAAGACCTATCGGCTGAGAGTCGGCGGTCCGCAATCGAACGGCGGAGTCAGCGGCGCGTATCAATACAAGTTCAACGAAAACGGCAGCGACTGGCTTCCCGACCCGTTAAACCCTATACAGAACAGCGCCGACAACAACAATTCGGTACTATACATTACTAGCCCGACCGTCTATCATCTGCTTCCTAACTCCGGTTCGCCTCTTGTGGGGACAGCCCAGCCCGTCTTGACCGCGTATATTTATCCTTCCCTCGCAAGCGGGATAGACACGTCTTCATTCTTTATCACGATAGATTCGACGACGGTCCACGTACCCGGCTTGGCTTACACACCTTCCGACGAGCAGCTCTCATTTCGATGGCCGGATCCTTTGCCTAATGGTCAACAGCGTTTTGTGTTCAACGTTAAGAATCTTGCGGGGAACCAGGTCACAGATTCGACTTCATTTGTCGTGCAGGCTGGCGCGATACAGATCCTCAACCGAGGCGGATACGTCACCAGGAAACCCGCCATCCTTCTTAACGGAAGCGTTGAAGATACCTTGATTCACAGCGTCATGATCGTGCAGAACTCGACCGACACCACGTCTGTACCGGCTGCTGGAGGCGCCTTCGAGGATTCCGTGAAGTACGTCCCCGGAGCGAACTCATTCGTCGCGATCACGAAGGACAGCACCGGAGCTACGATTGTTTCTTCTCCATTTACAATGACATATTTCGTCAACCACAGCCCCAACGCAAAGATCAGCTTCACGTCGAGCGGGAGCTCGATCACTCTTTCCGCGACTGGAAGCACCGATCCAGATTCTGCAGAGACAAGCAAATTAAGCTTTCTCTGGGGAACAGATCCGGATAACCCTTCCATCGTGAGCGGCGTAGACGGACAGACCTCATCTACTTTGACCATTGCTAGTCCGTCTGTCCCCGGTATTTACATGTTCTCCCTCGTCGCTACCGACCCGGGAGGTTACAGCGACACTACGCAGTCATATTTTTCCATTTCCGCGAATGACAGCATCAGCTACTCCTCGTATGCCTCAAATCCAAAGTGGGCCAGGATGGGAAGAATCTACCTGTTGTTCTTCAATTCATTCACTCCCCAGCAGACAATAAACGCAGCGACTCAGAGGCTGAACTATATCGCGCAAATGGGCTTCAATATCATCTGGGTAATGCCGGTAATGCAGAACAACCAGCCTATGGATAACGGCACGGGCACCGGGTACAACATCGTGAACTTTTACAAGGTGGCTCCCCAATACGGTACTAACGCCGTATCCTCTGATAATAATTGGACATGCCGAGCCCCCAACCGACTTCCTGCCCCGAGTACATTAAAGGTATTCCGGGGACAGTGAAGATGACGGTGGCCATCGGCATCGTCTTCTGATATGAGCCGTAAGTGTAAGCGATGGACTCTTCATCCTGGTTTTCCATGCAGCGCATGTATAGAGCGTCTGGCCCGGGTTCATATCCCATCGTTGCTCCATTGTTCGGGCCATAGTTTGTCACGTAGGTATTGAGCGTCGAAATGCTCGACGGGTTGGAAAAATTGAACGACTGGACGGCGTTATGGAGCATGTTCCAATCGTATGCGGCATCAAGACCTCCGCCTTGGTCCGCATAGTCGACTTGAGTTCCGACTCCGGTGCCGGCAGTCTCCCCAAGTAGAAAAATATTAGGATCGACATGCTTGAGGAGAGTCCTCGTTGGAGTCCCCATCTCGTTCTCGCCTCCGTTGCCGTTGTCCGCGCGATCGTGCGGTCCCCAGTATGAATCGAACCTAAACCCGTCGACGTCCATGTACTTCACCCACCATTTGTAGACGTTGTCCATGTAAGCCCGCGCGTCGACATCAGACCAGTTGTAGTTCAGGAGCTGATCGCTGTAGGCCGAGTAATAGACGAAGCCGTCATTCGTGATCGCTTCGGATATATTGGGATGATAATTCGGATTAGTGATAAGGTGATGCTGGTAGAAATCCCAGTAAAAAGAATTTTTTCCGTAAAGCCGCGCGTCGTTTACAAACGGATGGTTGAAGCTTGTGTGATTCGGAGTGACGTCAAGGATTACTTTCATCCCAAGCTGATGAGCCCGATCTACAAAATTTTTGAAATCGGCGTTAGTACCGTATTGGGGAGATGCAAGATGTATTCATGAGAGA
>JAJYOS010000577.1 GCA_021796055.1 Bacteroidota bacterium | reverse complement strand
TTTTAAGATTTCGATGGCAATCGTCAAGTCTGATCAGCCTGCCCCCGAGTCGGGCAATCCCTCGTTTGCGAGGTACCGTTACGAGGCGACACGCGGCTCGTTTGACATACCTGCTATCGCCAACGCTGGGGACTTCATATCGTTCATGACCTACGACCAGCACACGAGCCTCACTCCTCCCGGCCCGGTCGCCGGAATGCCGTGGGTGAAACGAATGCTGAATTATCTACTGGATATGGGAATTCCGCCTGAGAAGATATCGTTGGGCATCCCGGATTATTCAGACTACTGGTATCCGACGTGGGACGAGTCAAACGGCGGTCGCTCGATGAGAAGCGAGATCAGCTATCAGGAGGCCCAATTCCTGCTGGACGAGTTCGGCGCTAAGCAGGAATGGATGCCGGATCAGGATGTTTATTATGCGAGATGGGAGAACGGCGGCATATTCAACTGGATGTTTCTGGAGGACGCGAGGAGCTTCGCCCCTAAACTGGATCTCGCCAAGTCTCATAAACTCCTCGGTATATCCGTATGGCTGCTCGGTTCCGAAGATCCCGGAATCTGGAACGTCCTTAAGAGGGAAGTGAAGACTGTAAGGTTGAAGTGAGCTCGCGTCTGGATTATGACGCTCTTATTCTCGGCTATAAATAAAAAGTGCTCATGACTCTGCACCATCAAGTGTATTGGGTCATGAGCACTGACACATTTACGGAAATTAGCTGTGCGGGATTATGATCTCATCTGAAGCAAGTCTGAGCCCGGCCCCCATCGACGCTGTAGGTGACGCCGGTGATCCATTCCGCCTTCTCAGAAGCCAGGAAAAGAATGAGATCGGCCACCTCTTCCGGCTTCCCGGCGCGGCCCAGGGGGTGGGTCTCTTTAGAGTGCTCCAGAAACTTCGCGTATGCCTCTTCGGTCATCCCGCCGTTCTTGTGAAGGTTTGTGACGACAACGCCGGGGTTCACCGCGTTCACTCTGACGCCCTTGGGGGCAAGCTCTAGCGCGGAGCAGCGGGTGAGCTGGTCGACGGCGGCCTTGCTCACGCAGTAAGCGAGAACGCCAGGGAAAGCTCTTGTTCCCGTGACGCTCGATACGTTCACGATGTTTCCCTTGCGCCCGGTGAGCGATGGGAGGGCAAGTTGCATCAGGCGGAAGACAGAGTTTAGGTTGATATCCATCATATCGTTCCACTGCTTGTCTGTGGTGTTCTCTATTGTTCCGTTGGCGATAATTCCGGCTGCCTGGACCAGTACATCTATTCCGCCAAATTTCCCGACGGCTGTCTCGATAGATTTCCTGCGATCTTCCTCGTTTGTAACGTCCGCGGAGAGAGTTTCGAGCCGTCCTTTGAATCGCTTGCACTCCTCTGCGAGCGCGTTGAGACGTCCGTTGCTTCTTGAGATGGCCAGGACGTTGGCGCCCGCCTCCGTGAATAGCTTTGCCGCGGCTTTGCCAATACCACTTGATGCCCCGGTCACAATTACTGTTTTCCCGCTGAAGTTCTCCATTGTAATTCCCGATAATTTATCATAGATGAGAAGACTGGATGTGAATTGATTTTCCTCGAAGTGTCAAATCGATAAGGAAAACTAAAGAAACGATGCGTGAATTTCAAACCGTGACTCGTTTTGGATGTGATGGGGGAGCCGTGGGGCAGAATGTGACAGTCGACATCGTTTCTGTTTTCTAAGATTGCATTTTTACATATCGGAAGCTAATTTTAGAAGGTCTTTAAGGAGGTATGATGGTTTCTTTAATTCTAGTGGTGCTGATTAGCTACCTGGTCGGGTCTATACCGACAAGCATTATTGTCACCAAGATCCTTAAGGGGATTGACATTCGAAACTACGGCAGCGGCAACGCCGGCGGAACGAACGTCATCCGAGTCCTCGGCTGGGGCCCTGGAGTGTTCGTTATTATCATCGACGCGTTGAAAGGCTTTCTTGCAGCTGTTGTTCTCTCAAGGCTCTTCTACGGTCACTTCCCGTTGGACAACGCGACTCCGTTTTCTGATTTCACCGTCGTCCAAATAATAGCGGGGATGAGCGCGATACTCGGACACACCTGGACAGTTTTCGCTGGCTTCAAGGGTGGGAAGGGGATTGCGACCGCCGGAGGCATGCTCCTTGGCATCGCGCCTGTCGAAGTTGGAATTGCCTTCGGAGTTTTCGCGATAGTGGTCGTGAGTTCTAGGTATGTATCGCTTGGTTCAGTCAGCGCGGCTATCGCTTTCCCACTTGCGATGTTTGTAAGGGCGAATGTCTTCGACGTCACTACCCGCTATTACCACTCGATGATATTTTTCAGCCTGTTCATCTCAAGTTTTCTTATCTACAACCACAGGGCGAACATCGCTCGGCTGTTGCGGGGGCAGGAGCACAGGATGGAGAGGCTAAAATTTTTCCACCGTTCAAAGTCTTAGAGACTTTTCCCGATAAATGAAAGTTACAGTTTTAGGCGCCGGCGGATGGGGAACGGCGCTTTCTCTTGTTTTGAACGACAACGGAGCATCTGTAACTCTCTGGGCGTACAAATCCGAATACGCCGACGAACTCAATCGGAGCCGTGAAAACAAGACTTACCTGCACGGCGTTACCATACCTCAAAGCATAAGCATAACTTCCGATATCGACATGGCTGTCGCGACGGCTGATGTCATCGTGGGGTCGGTGCCCTCCCAATATCTCAGGGCCCAGCTCGGCAAAATTTCATCACATGATTTCAGAAAGAAAATATTCGTCAATACTGCGAAAGGTATAGAGGCTTCAACTTTGTGCACGATGTCCGAGGTGGTTGAAGATACACTTCAGGACTTTCCTCGTGAGAACTACGTTGTTCTATCCGGTCCAAGTCATGCGGAGGAGGTAAGCCGGAGGATGCCCACCGCCGTCGTCGCGGCCTCTCATCACAGGAAGAGCGCGGAGCTTGTCCAAAAACTTTTCATGAACGGTTATTTCCGAGTCTATCTCAACAGGGACGTCAAAGGTGTCGAGTTGTGCGGATCGTTCAAGAACGTTATTGCGCTTGCGGCGGGCATGAGTGACGGAGCCGGTTACGGCGATAACACGAAGGCGGCGCTTATGACCAGAGGTATGGTCGAGATCACAAGGCTTGGTGAATCGCTCGGTGCGCATCACAAGACCTTTTCAGGGCTTGCGGGAATGGGAGACCTGATAGTCACATGCATGAGCCGCTACAGCAGGAACAGATTTGTCGGCGAGCAGGTGGCCGCCGGGAGAAAACTTGATGATGTGCTTGCCGAAATCAAGATGGTCGCTGAGGGAGTGCCGACTGCCCGGGCTGCTCGGCAGCTCGCCGTCAAACACAGTGTCGAAATGCCGATCATGGAGGAAGTGAACAATGTATTGTACGAGGGGAAGGATCCGCAGAAGGCCGTTAGTGATCTCATGAGAAGACCGGGCAAGGATGAGTATTGACCTTTGAAGGATGTAAGGTAACAGCCCCTTAGGGCGAATTGGCTAAGTGGACTGTACCCGGATGATCAAGCGGCTTCCGGGACGGAATGAAGGAGGAGATGTTGTTCGGTTTCGATAGGTTGTACGCGGGGAGCGCTGAAGACAGGGAAGCAATCACAGGGTGTACGGTAATCATTTTTGACGGAGGGGCTAGAGCGAGCGTAGATATCAGAGGCGCATCGCCCGGCACGCGCGAAGTGGCCCTCCTCTCTCCTGACAAACAGATGGACCGAATCGATGCGATTCTACTGACCGGTGGAAGTGCCTTCGGGCTCGCGTCGGGAACCGGCGTCGTCAAATTCCTTTCAGAACGACGCATGGGGTATAAGACTCCCTGGAAGATTGTGCCGATAGTGCCTGGGGCTGTTGTGTTCGATTTGAATGTCGGAAGCGCCGAAGTCTATCCGGATGAAACGATGGGTTACGCAGCCTGTGAGGCCGCGATGAGGGGAGAATTCCTTCGCGGATCGCACGGAGCAGGGACAGGTGTTACCGTTGGAAAGTGGGGAGGAATCGAATGCGCCATGAAGTCGGGTCAGGGAGTTGCCACGACGGAGTTTAAAGGACTCAATGTCACGGCGTTCGCTGTGGTTAACGCCGTAGGAGACATTGTTGACTCGGGCGGCAAAGTGATTGCGGGAGCTCGAAAAGAGGGACGGTTCCTTGCTACTGGGAATGGAATAACTGAACGACTTGCGGCGGCTCCCATACTCGGTACGAATACGACCCTCGTCGCTCTTGTCACCAATGCGAAGCTCTCAAAGTCGGACATGAACCGTGTAGCTCAGAGAGGTCACGACGCCCTTGCAAGAAAGATCGTACCTGTGCACACAAGCTATGACGGCGATGCTGTCTTCGCCGCCAAATC
>JAJYOS010000021.1 GCA_021796055.1 Bacteroidota bacterium | reverse complement strand
CCAGCCGCCCCATAGCGCTTACCCCAATTTGAATTGAATCCAATCACGACAGATGAATCTATATTTTCAGGATATGTTGCCGCATTAGCGCCGATTATCACAGAGCCTGATCCGGTTGTATTTTGCGCCGCAGCATTCCCAATCGCTACGTTTTGGCTCCCGGGTTGGAATCCCATACCACCGATTAGCACGTTATTTCCGATGCCAATGTTTTCTTCTGAGAGTGAATTATATATTCCTAAGCCCGCATTGGTGCCTATCATCACATTCAGATTTGAGGATGTGTCATTCTGTAATGCCCGAAACCCGATTCCGATTTCCTCGTCGCCATCCGATAGATTCCAAAGGGCTTCATATCCAAGTGCAATGTTGTACGTAGACGTGTTTGGCATCGGATAATTACCTGAGAGCGCCTGATATCCCAGTCCTATATTGTAGCTGCCGGCCCCTGCATAATACATGCTTTGATAGCCCAAGCCCAAATTGTAGGTACCGCTCGTGATCGAATCACCGCTCTGGTATCCGAGGAACAGGTTAGTAGTTCCTCCGACAATGGGGATAAAGTTCTGTGCTGCTATAAACCAATTCGGGTTTATTACCTTGAGTGTGTCCGCGTCAAGCAGCCAGTAGTTCCTTCCGAACTGTGCGCTTGCACTTCCAGTTATGCCGAGAGTTAATGCCGTGAGTATTACTAAAGCAAGCCGTTTCATTTCTTCTTCGCTTCCCTTTCTGCTTTTCTTTCGCTCCTTGATTTCTGCGGAGCTTCGGATTTCACTTCAACTTTTTCTTTTTCGACTGCCTTAACTTCCTCTGCTGGAGGGTCAATCGCTTTCTTTGCGGGAGCCGAAACAGCTTTCGGCATCTGCCCTGCTTGAAGCTGCGTCTGAACTTCCTGGACTGCTTGCTGTGGGGTCTTTCCAGCTTCAATGAGGCTCTGGATTATCGGGGCGACAGCACCAATCATATCCATGAGGCCTCCGCCTTCTTTAACCTCACCACCTCCGCCTACGAGCCCCTTGAGTGTACCCATCATATTAGCTACGCCGGACATTACGCCTCCGATATCAGTATTGCCGCCGCTCTTTCCCATTTGAGACAAGACAGTAACAAGCATTTGCATATTCTGCTGGTTCATTTGCATCATAAACTTGAACATGTCCGATTGCTGTTCGGTAGACCGCTTCGCGTCAATTTGCTGTTGTCTCAGCATGAGCATGAAGAGATCATCTTTCCCTCGTATCGGAGTTTCGGGTCGGATGATGATCCCTTCCTCTGGCTCCTCTTCGTCATCAGCAAAGCGTGAAAACTTGTCGTATATCTTCGCTCCCGTTTTCGGGTCTTTGATATACGTTCTCTTGGTTCCGGCTTCGAGATAGAATATCTCTTGTGTCTCAGGATCACGAAAAGACTGGTCATAATCCGGTTCGGCTTCTTTTGCTTTCCCCATCATTTCAGGGCGCTGAGTTACCATTGAACCGGCAAGAGAACTTCCGGTGTATTCACCGACATTGAGGCGAACAGAATTGCGCTTTGCAGAACCGCCCTTCGCTCCTGTTACGATAAGCTGGAGTTCATAGCTTCCGAGTTCCCACCAGTCTGGGTTCTTTAGGTGAAGATCAAGTATCTCGGACTCATCAGGTACATGATCGAAGTTGCCTTTCCACACCTTGAGTTTACCCCCTGGTTTGTGGTAGGCTTTAATCATGTACGTCTCACCCGCTTCTTTGAGAGCGTTCATTTCGCTTTCGACTGCCTGAGCTTCACTCAAGCTCTCGTCTTCAAGCGTGCTGGTTTCCGGTTTTTCTTTTGCCACAGTATTACTCCTTTTTATTTGTGTTTTGCCTGTTGGACTACTCCAATGATAATAACTCCTGCCACAAGGATAAAGGGGAGGGGATTGGAAAGAAAAGCGTTTGTGATTGTAGACCCAAGCTGTGAAGCATAGTTAAGCACTACGTTGACATAGCTTCCGATATTGCCAGCTATGGGACTTCCGGCATTGTAGGCGCTGATCGCCTGAGTAAGTGAATACTGGTTTAGCAGTGAATTGAAGTAAGAGCACCCATAGCTAATATTTGTTTGTGGGTCATAAAGGTTATCGGCCCCAGGGGTATATCCAAACTGTTGAGGCGTGCCAGCACAAGTATTGAGCTGCATGAGGCCGATCGAGCAGCCATTATCTCCTACGGCATTCGGGTTGCCCTGTGATTCTCGTTCAATGATGCCAGAAACTACATCGATATAATTTTGAAGGCTTCCTGCGTTAGACGGGATCCCGTTCTGTTCGGCATAGGCTTGGATGAAGCCGCCGTAAGTTGATTTTACCTGATCGATTGTTAGCTGCATTCACTTGACTAATAGGTATAAGAGTAAGAGAGCGCCGCCGTAAAAGAATATGGTTTTACTCGGGACTGTTAACCCTTGTGTTGGCTCGCTAACCAATGTAATTGCAGAGCTTGCTCCAATACGTACCAAAGCGCCGCCTATATCACATCGGGAGCAACGGCCTGAATACCGACCGAGTAAAGAGTGCCGGGTTGTAAGTTCGGAATCGTGTAGCTGGTTCCCGTTACTGTTGCCTGCCCTTGCCAGCTTGCCGCTCCTGCTACGCTCCAGTATATGTTGTATGATGTCGCGTTTGTGATTGCCGACCACCCAATCGTGATCGAGTTAGCAGTTTGGCTGTGGGATGACACCGAGGGGGCGCCTGGGATATATGCCGCTGTCGTAAGCGTCACGCTTCCGCTGTAATGAGGTGTGGATACCATTAGCGTATACGAAGTGCCTGTATGCTGGAAATTGAGCGTCATAGAAACGCTCTGACCCTGCGTTGCGCTTCCGCTCGTCACTTGTCCCGATGCTGTTGAGATTGTCCAAGTGGACGTCTCCGGCTGAGTCCACGAGATCACCGCCGAGGTCTGCCCAATATTTGAGGCACTGACGGAAATTGAGCCTGTTGACGTTGTAAGCTGGAGTGTAGAAATCGAGCTTGAGCCTCTAAGCCGTACTCCTCTTATCGAACTAAGACGTGATCCTACAATTGCCATTTTCTTTCTCCTATTTCCTTAAAATTAAGATTCCTGCGAGTGCAATCCCCGCCCATCCGTAACCAGGCAGCGTAATGCCGAGGATAGTGTATGAACTCGTTAGTGGGTTACCGCTTATATATGTTCCCGTTGGAGTCGGTGTTTGAGTCGGCGGAGCCGACGGAGATTCGGTGACCTGGGGAGTCTGGAACGAAACCCCTTGAGAGCAACCGAGATCATCTGAAATCTGCGCCAGATACTGAGTGCCAGGGATAAGATTATCAACCTGGAACGTTCCAGAAAGCCCTCCTGATACCTGAACGCCTCCCTGCACGTTTGCGCTTGGCAAGAATGAGAGCTGAACCTTAGAAGCATACTGGTTAGGGTCAAGGTACTGTATCTGAACCTGCGTGCTTGTGAGGCTCACAACCGACGAAACCATTTGAGCGCATTGGTCGCCTCCCTGCGTTGGACTTATCTGCGCTCCTGTTGTCGGAGTTGTGATTGAACCTGAGCCAATCCCGTAAGTAGACGAAAACACAGTCACATCATAAGTGGTTGAAGGATTAGCAGGGAACTTGAAGCCGATGTAGTTCCAGTATCCTCCCGCCTGAACTATCCCGCTTACCACATAAGCGCCATTGACTTCGATCCAAATAGGATCGGTATTGAACACTTGGTTAGTCTTAACGGTTACGTAGCCGTTAGAATAAGAAAGGTTGATTCCAGTATTGGCGTTTTGAGAGTCAGACATGCTATTTCCTCAATACCAGGTAAAGAAGCAAAGCGCCGCCTCCAATATAGAGATATGTGGGCGGGATTGAGCTGATCGCTGATGTAATAGAAGACGTCGAGGAAGGTGGAGGAACCGAGCCTCCCAAGATAGACTGTATCTGCGTCGAGATCGACGCCGGTATGAGTCCCGTTTTGATAACCGCGTCAGAAGCTTGAAGAAAGGTGACAAGTGTTGCGTTCCCCGCCACTTGCTGAGGCGTCAGGTTGAATTTCGTCTCAACCCAGGAAAGTGTCTGAGGTGATACCCCACTTATATCAGTATTGCCGGACACGATAGCAGTTGTAGGTGCCACTTGCCCTAATAGTGAAGCAAGGAGATTCGCAAGGCTCTGCGTATCATTGCCAGAAACTACATACTGGTTCGGAATCCAAATATATAGAGCGCCGTATTGAACCAGCTTCGCATTCCCTGGATTCGCCGGAGCCGAGCCGTACTGCGCGGAGTAGAAGCCAAGAGCGTTCAGCCACGCAACCATACTCTTCACGTCACTGCCGTTATACATTGGTGTTATAACGTACTGGGAAGGAACCGTTACAAGCGTGTTCCCGAAATCGTATGTCGTTCCCGTTTCAGGGATGCCGACCGAAGTAGCGCCGATCATGCTTTCCTCTTCTTTCCTGAATATACAACACCTAAGACCAATGCACCAATGAGAGCAACCGGAAGGATGCCCGAAAAACTTGCAGATGAAAAAGCGGGAAGTCCAGTGACGGAACTGCTTGCCGGCTTCGATGCGTTCAAAATCTGATTAAGGTTGAGGCTGCCGGTAACGACTTGGCTTGATACGGTTTCAAGAGTCACTTGATTGGCGATAGCCGTATTCCCGAGTCCCGTAAGGTACTTAGCGAGATTTGTCATAGCCTCGTGTACCATTGCGATATACGTTTTGTGGGCCGCAGTTGAAACCGAACATGAAGGCCGAGTGTGAAGTATCGTATACAAAACGCAAAGGATACCCCAGCTTGAACCGCATTCGGGCTCCCTTGAAGTAGATATATTTCCTGGCTGTCCATTTTGCTGTAGGAATATCGGCCAATTCGAAGATCCGTTTTGCTGGAAGTCCTGCCTCACAAGAGAATCAAGCGAGTTGATGAGGGCAATATTCGAGGAAGCAACGCTTCCGGTCTGCCCTTGTATCTGATTGATAGCCTGCCCTAAGGCATTCTCCGCATTCTGAGAAGCCGAGCAGTCAGCTATGAAACCGAAGACGCCAGGAAGGACTATCACGAGGACGCCAGCAACACCACCTATAACCGCACCGATCGCAGATCCAATGGGGCCGCCAAACACTCCTATTGCCGCACCGGTCCCTGCCAATGCGGCAATCGTCTCAAGGTCTGCGGTTGCATAGTTTCCAGGAGGAAGATTATTCAGCGCATTCTGCGCCGATTGAACTGCGTTCGGATTTGTGGCGGTAGCAGTAGGAAGCGGAACAGCCTGCCCGTTATAAGTTGGAACAGTAAGCCCCGTTGGAGTCGTAATTGTAGTATTGGTCAATTCTCCGGCCTTGATCACTTCTTAGCCTTGTAAATTATGTAGAAGATGGCCCCTCCGATTGCAATAACAGGAAGAGCGCTCGAAAGAGTGATTGAGCTGATACCTTCCACTGGAGTTGTACCAGTTGCGGCAGTCCGGGCTTGACCGAATGCGGTTATAGCGTCATTGATGTACGTGCCGATACTCTGGAATAGGTTCCCAGATGATAACTTACCTCCTCCGCAAGTCGAGCAACCCTTGATCATCGCCATTACCAGACCTTCAGTTTATAAGCGCACGTTGAGCCGCCCGACCCCTGAGTTACGCAAAGCAAGTAAAGCTGGGTAAAAGTAGGCACCAGATTGTCTGTAGTGAACTCTCCGACTTCAAGCTCTCCGGCGACCGAGATGCCGTCATAGCTCCACTGAATCCAGTTTGTATTGTCGTTATTCACGATCTGAATATTATAGCAAGGACGTGATGGAGAGTTAAACACAAGGTTATCTCCAAACGAAGTATTGGTTGCGGTTCCCTTAAAGTAGGTGTAACCGATACTCGGAATACCAACCTGAGCAACTTTTAAAGCTGGCCCCTGAATGGTATTTGTGAAGTCGTTTGGAACAAGATTATTGCCTGCAACTCCCGTGGGCCTTGACTTTAATTCGCTTGCCGCTTTTTCTAACCACTGTGCTAAAAAGTCCATCATCTCACCAAAAGTACTATTGTGAAAGTGTAAGCAGTTGAGCTCGAACTGTTCTGGGCGATTATCGTTCCTGATCCTGAGACAGGTAAAATACTGTTCCAATCCGGAACTATCACAGGCACGATGATGCTCGAGAACACAGAAGCGTTTAAGAATCCGTCCGTAATTGAAATCGTAGACAGGATAATATTGAACTGTACGTCGCTATTTACAGTCTGTCCCGCAAATGAACTCGTTATACCTACGATCTGCCCGTTAATGGGGAACGGTTTCGTAAGCTGGGAGTTTGCCGCAAGAGAAGTAAATGTTATCGGAATCGGATATGCACTCATTGCGTTTGCTCCGTGTCTATTGCTTGTACTCCGATAAGTAAGAGATAAGCCGTGTACGACGTCCCTTGAGCATCAGTAAATAAAACCTCAAGCCCTTTTGATGGATTGACTGTCATGTAATATGGCAGTCTGTACGGAGTAACGCTCCCAATTATCGAGGCAATGTCAATGCCGCTATCGGCAACCCATTTCGTTTCACCGACCGGACGGAAGTTTAAGGTTCGCTCATAGCCGACGGGAGCAGTGCCAGCGGACAGATAGCAACTAATCGCCCTGATCTGAACGTCGCTCCTTGTCGTGAATGTTATTACGGTTCCATCAGGAGGATTAGCGTTTGCCGCAACCTGAAAGGTTTTTGTCGAGAAGAAAGGGAACAGTCCAATCATGTGAGCAGATAACCATTTAGCACAAGCTGGCCCTCCGTGATGTTTTGAAGCGGCACTATTCGGAACTCAAGAATTTTGTTTGGCGGCACTACAACCTCTGACATAAGCGAGAAGGGCAGATATTCAATCGCTTTCCCGAATGAAGTATCAGGAAGATCGGAATAAAAAAAGTATTGCTGTTGTCCGAATATCCTAAAGTTCCAGTTGAAATAGCCGGAGAAAACTCCCGCATCAATTTCAGCGTTAAAACTTTCAATGTGGAACTCATAAGGCTGCCCTACGTAGCCCTTTGGAGTTTGCACCGCTGTGCTTGATGCCGAGAGAGGGAGCACGAAGAAAAAAGGCGTCTTCATACCTCTGCCTTGCACCAAAAAACTATCTGAATTTCATTCGATGAACCGGATTTGTCCGTCAGCGAAATAAGGAGCCTGTCTGACGGTCTAAGGAGTATCTCTCCACCGAGCTTAATTGGCTTCAGGACGTTTGACGGCCAGATCGCGGACATATTAACTCCGATTGCCGACGCCTGATTGACAGCGAAGAAAGGGAAGTCTTGGCCTGCAAGCTGGAAATTAAAAAGATAGTTTGTCGAGGTAGAGCTTTGGGAAACTGCGTAAACCTTCACGGGGAATTGGAGCTGGATATTCAGCGGATCTTTCGTTACTGAACCATTCCCTGCGAGCGTTTGCGGGTAGACTAAAAAATAGCCTGGGTACGGCATCGCTATGCTGCCTTTATTAGTTGAAACGTGAGTATCACTGTGTTCTCTGAGCCAGATCGGTCATATACCTGAACATCGGTCCCGAACCGCCCTGAATGCGAACCCTTTTCGGCAATACGAATTTCGCCTCTGTCAAGCTGTTCACTGGATCAACCGAGAATATCGCATCATTGTTTACGTAGGTCATAGTGTAGCTCCCTCCCGTTGTTGTTCCCAGGAAGAACCAGTCCTGGTTATAAAGCCGGAAGTTGAACTTGAATGAACCGACGTGATACTCAGAGATTGCCAGAAGATAAAAGCTCTCATCATTGCCGATATTGAGCAGGTTTTCGACTTGCCCATTTGCCGTGAGCGAGAAAGTAGAAGGTATGAGCCGGAGGCTGTTTGTCACAGCCTCCAGCGTACCATGTTGCGAAGCGAAAGGATTCTCAACCATAAATGTTCTGGTAGAGGAGCCCTTTGAAGAAAACTCCGACAACAGCCGAATCGAACGCGGTAGAAACCGTATTCCAAACGATCTGCATATCGAAGTATGTGAGCGCGGGAATCGTGATCGGGACCGAAAGAGACAAGTAAGCGCTCTGCATGTGAGAGGGATCGATTGCTACGATCGAACTCGTGTTTGCGGAGGTATACTTGAAGCTGCCGACCACATTCAGGAACTCAGTCAGATGCCCAAACTTAATCGGGGTTTGACCAACCGTGACCTGGTAGGAAGCGTCCTGTACCGCAGTCAGGAATCCATTCGAACTCGCGGCGGAGAAAACGCCGCTTGTGAACTTTATCCCGATGCCAGTGACGTCGAACTTTGTCCAGTTGGCTGGAAGGGTATTCGCGACTGCGAGAGGACTGATCTGGAGTCCGCTCCCGAGTGTGTCCGTAAAGAACACGTCGGTATGGGCCGTGAAGCTTGACGCCTCGGTTATGAAATCGTAAAGCACGAAATCGATAACCGACTGATTACCTACTACTGTTGTGTTAGGCATAGCGTCACCCGATAACCTGTCTGGACAACTGCCCTTTAATGCCAACCTTGAGGTTGACATTGTGAAGCCCTGTCACGTCCGCTGTCAGGGTCAGGGTAAAACCAAACGCCGTGTTCGAGGGGATGCTGATCTCATATCCTTTGGTGAGCGGGATATAAGCGCCCTTCTTATCGACGTATTCGTGAATCGAAACGGTATCGACTACCGAGATGCCGACTTCGAAAGTAGTTTCCGTGATCGCCACAATCGGGCAAAACTCAGCTATGGAACCATAGCGAAGAGGGGTCTGTCCGAGCGTGAACTGATAGAAACCGTTCTTGTTGAAGAAGGCGAGGTAGTCAGTGATTGCGAGTTCCGAAGTGAGGAACTGCATCGTAAACCCCGTCACGGTGAACTGCTGCCAGTTCGTCGGAATCGTGTTCGGGGTCTGCAAGTTTGTGCGATAGGCCTTATTCTTGCCGACCGAATCGCTGAAAAAGTTATACGGCGCTGCGGTAAGCGAGCTCCCGAGCGACTGTATATCAAACAGCTCCGTATCGACGACAGAATTGATGCCCTGTAAAACAGGATTAGACATTTCGTTTTCTCCTATTAACCGTTCAGGTCGTATTCGTATGCCGGAGACTGCGCGCTCATCGGCATGCCTGATGCTGGCATTAGAGCACCCATCGGCTGAGTCGGCATGAGTGCAGAAAGATTGAAAGAAGGAAGTGCGGTTCCAACAACCTGGTTAGCTACCTTCGTGAGAATGTATCCAGTAGCGACAAGCTGAATGGTTTCCGCCGAGCCCTTGAGGAACTTTGAAAGAAGTGCGGGAATGAATACCGCGCCAGCAAGCTGCACGGCATCGCCGGTCATTCCGGTGAAACCTATAAGCTTATTGACTTCATTTGTGACGCCGTTTATTACCAGCGTCCCGACTGCGCCGATGGCGCCATTCTTCAAGGCGTTTCCGATCCCCATTCCTCCTGGGTTTCTTCGGTGCCTCAAATAGCGTCTCGACCTGCGGTGCCTCCAGCCACGGCGTGCATCCATCGAATGCTCCGCTCTGTGACCGTAAAAAGGATTTCTGCGCCGACGGACTCTGTGCCGCCTTCGCATGACATGATGACGGGAAGGATTCACGCGATAGCGCCTACGACTCCGCCAGCCTTTACGGGCGGCTCTTCGTCTTTGGCTTCTCGATTCGGGATTCCTTCTCCGGCGAGCGCGGTGCCGCCTTCGTCTGGGGTTTGTGGCGTAGATCATGTGGCGTATCTCCTATGTTTGCCGTGATCGTTATGTTGGTGAATTTTACTTTATTTCTGTGTGAATGTCAAGCGGCATCACCGTTTCCGCGTGCCATTCGGTTCCATGTGAGAAATTTCGTCCATGTGCTTTTCTAGGTCTGTCACCCGAAAAACGAGAGAATCTATCTTCCGCATAATGGCGTAGTACATCACTACAATTGCAAGAAGAAAAGGGGCTGTATTTTGCTGCCCGTGAAACAGGTCCGAAATCGCCGACACTATAACTGGTGCGGGTATCAGGTACAGGATGGAGCTCTTTATGTAGTACATGGCTCGTGTCATTGTTGGTTAATGTGGCGTTTGTATTCATTCTCTGTTATCTGTTTCACATTTAGGACGCAGTAAGAAAACTGCATTTGGGAAAGTTCAGATCGGGTAAAGTATCCCGTTAATATCTGGGGTGATACTCTGCAATTCCTGTATCGAACTTCGTAATATGTGCCTCCGCTTGAAATCATTGAGCTAAAACCAAATCGCCGTTTCTCATTCTATGGTACCGTTTCGGGTTTCTCTTCTTTCCTTTCCTCCGTACCCATTCGGGATTAAGGTCTTCGGTAAGTTCTAAAGCTCTTGCGCGTTTTATGATGTGCCTCTTTGCGGCTGCGTAGTGCTTCGTTCTGCCGAGATCGTGGAGAGCGTCCATCAAATCCTTGCGGTTACGAATTGGGAAGCTTCCATCGGGAAGAGCTACACCAGAAGCGGCATACTTCCTTCGCTGAGATGCGGAAAATTTAGGATTGCGGTCAAGCCACATCTTCAGTTCGTCATCCTCATCAATTTCTTTCTGGAAGTCCCGCTGGTCTTTGTCGAGGTGCGCCTTCACGTGGGATTTGATTCGGGAGATGCGGGAGGGATTCGAGGCCTTGCGCCGTTCAAGTTCTCTGTCAATCTTCCGAATTTCCGATTCCAGATACCTACGCATCTTGCGGCCCTCACCTGAACTACTGCAATAGTATAGGCGACCAGTATAATCGGAGAGCAGTGCGGTCAAATTTTCTGTCGGCATATCTGCGTACTTATTAGGATTCTTCACAAATGCTCTCGGATACAGATCCTTCGACCTTGCCGACCTCCGGTATTCACCTTTTCCGTATCTCTTTAGCCGTGGGCGGGATTCTTTGCCGGTGAAGCCGTCGGGATTCCTTTTTGCCTTCCTTATCGTGTACCTCGACATAAGTTTCGGATACCATCTTACAACGTCATCAGGCAGAGCTTCGTGGTTTCTGATTCTCCGCTTAACTTCTTTGAGGCTTAACTTTTTCATTTCTTCGCCTTTTCAATCAAATGCTTGTCAAGAACAAGTTTGTTACAAACGTTGACAACATCAAGAGGGGTCATAGCTCCGTTACCGTAAGGATAACTTATTTCGTATCCCATCACTTTTGCAGTATGCCGGATTTCCATGTTGACGACCGTTGTGCAGATATATCCCCACGAGAACCATTGGTGGATTGCCAAGCGCGGGGGGAGTGCAAGAATATTGCAGAGCCTGCGCCAGGCGAAATAAAGATATTGCTCCGCACCGTAGGGTTGTCCGTTGAGCTTATTGAAAAGTTCATCGACATAAGAAGCGGCGACATTTTTGGCGACCGGATCAGACCATCCATAGACAATATACCGCCCGTAATTTTCAGGTATCCACTTACCAAGCATAACAAGAGCGTCAGCGCCAAAGGTGAGCTCCGCCGTCTTTGTGTTATCCGCAACTTTAACACCTGCACCTAACATCGTATGGCTGTCAAGACATTCCTGCGTTCTGGTTGAACTTCCCCAGTAGATAAGCTTCGAGAGGCAGTCGGTGCCTCCTCCGACAATGATTATATCTCCGGCCTCAAGCTGCATTAATATCTCCGGTTCTTAAAATCTGCATCAGCCTTTCCGCTCTCTCCGGTGACTGAACTTCGGCCCATTCTGATTGCAGCCCTGCATTCGCCGCCGATTCGTAATTCCCTTCCCTGAGATAGGAAAGCATCATATGGAAGCCAAGCAAATTCTGCGTTCCCATCTGATAGGCCATTTCTGCAAGTACGTTCTGCCTTGCATCTGATAGCTGTCTCCACCAGGGGATTGCCGAATCAAGTTCCTGAATCTTACTCGTGAGTCGATTGTTCAAAAGATATTCCGCCTCTTCCTTAGTGATAAACCCGCCGTGGTTCTTGTCGATGTTCGTTCCGTAACCGATAGTGAGAATACCGAGGCTGTCTTTGTAGCCATAAGGAACAAAGCCTTCATCAGCACAAAGCGAAGCAAGAAGAGCGGGAAGGTTCATAGTCCTAATGGTAGTTTAGTTATCAAGGGCAATATTCCCTTACCGAGCACAATCAGGCCGATGAATAGCACAATCGCTACGCAACCTATTTTGATATAGTCCCAGAAACCTGGATGCTGAACTTCGATCTTAACGGTATTCGTGCCAGGAATTAAAATCTTCTCAGGGGGGATAGAGTTGAGTGCCTTGAACTGTCTAAGGAGTGCGTTGTATTTGTAAAGCGAGACTCCCCCTTGAGAATTTTGTTTCGCAATTATGAAGCTGGCCTTTGCAAGTATCGCCGCCGTATCGCAGCCCGAGTTCTGCCCTCCGTAGTATATCGGGGATAGATTCGTGGTATCATGTATCACTTTTTGCTGGACTGTTATAACCGTGTCCATCTTCGTTGTGACGGTTTGAACTGGAACAGTTGCAGCGCAAGCTGTGAGGAGAAAACTAAGGCTTAGAAATAGGGGGATTTTCACTTTGCTTTCCTGCAATCGTCTTGTCCTTATCCGCGGAACTCTTCGAGCTTCCAAAAAAGTAGTTTACCACACTCGTTGCAAGAGCGAGAAGGACGCCAGCCGCAAGCATAACGGCATCTTTACTTCCAGCCGGAACTTCCCAGCGCACAAGAGACAGCCCATAACCGAACGCGGCGAGGACAATTACAGCGCCTAGGACGTACTGGTAAATTTCTTTCGACTTATCTTTCAATCTCCCTCTCCTTCCTCTTCGTCGAGCATGACTATTTCATCGTCAACCATGTCGGCCAGAGCGCAAGCGGCCCCGTCAATGAAGGCATCTTCATCGACTCCGGCAAGCTTCGCCTGATCTGTGAACTGTTTCTCGAACTCCCCCCACAGTCCTTTGATTTGCTCAAGCAATCCCGAATTAGCGCAGAACTCGTATCCGGCTTGATAGGCTTTTGCGGCCTCTTCCTCTTCGGTCTGCTTTTCGATGTTCACTACTTTTGCCACAGTTTTATCCTTTCGGTTTTTTAATCGTATATCCACGCATGGCCGTCTTCTCCTTTTTCAATGGAGAAGTTGCCACCTAAAATTACAATGCACTTGCCGTCGAGTGTAGAGTATGCGTTCGGGAGCTTTCCAGTCTCCTCTCCGAACCTATGGCGATATTCCGTTTCCTTCCCTTCCTTCATGCTCTGGTAGTCGATTCGAGCGCAGGGGCCAATCAAAACAAGGTGATCGAAGTAGTCAGGAGGAACATCAATCGCAATAATCTTCTTCGGGTTTTTCCCGCCATTTAGCCCCCTATGCTTTTCAATCATTTCCATTCTACGGCGAGGAGGGTTTTTGCTCCTTGAGATTTTGTTTAACCACTTCTCGGGGCAGAACACAACCAGAAGAAGTGCAACGAAGATGGCGAGATAATATTCAGCGCCCATTGCCGAGAAGTCCTGTTGATTGAAGCTTCTGAATAAGGGGCTGAAGCTGGTTCACGGTGTTTACAATCGGCTGTGTTCTTATTGCAATAAATACAAGAACGCCAATCGTGACAAGCTGGAGAACTTCAATGGTTTTGGCTTCATTCATTTCTTTGCCTCACAGTGATTGCGTTGGAGATGTTGCCGGTATAGCCGGAGATTGTGTCGGAACTTGGCTCGCTGATTGCGATCTAAATATTAGATATATAACTAAAGCGCCTCCGGCTAAGAGTAAAATGTCGCTCGTTTTCATATCGTCGTCTTTCTCTTCGGAAGTTGTGTCCAAACATAGAGCCCGATTCCACCGATTGCGATATACGGTATGTACGGCGTGAGCGTCGAAAGGTTTGTGAGTGCCTTAGGGATTGCCGCTACTACATTACCCGCCGCTGTCACAACTTGCTTTACAACCTGGACAATCGTTGTCGTGTTTGCAGCATTGAGCGTGTTCTGGCATGAGGTATTTTGCGGAGCCGCATAGTAAAGCTCGTAGAGCACATAGTACACGGTGTTCTGCGATTGTTTCGTGTCGCTTACAATCTGATTGACAAGCGGGGCCGCTGAGTTGGTTGGCGTGAAGCTGGGATATTGCTTCGCGGAAACGAGTTTAACGTAATCTTGCAGGATGGTGTTGAGCGTTGCGAAGTCATATGGAACGCCAATTTCATAACTATTCTGGTTCGCCTGAATCCTTGCGGCAACTACGCAGACAGATGCACAAATATCATCGCCACAGAGATGCTCGGCTTCACACAGATAAACAGCGGGATCGAATCCGGCCTGGTCTGTTGATAATCTAACCGGTACGCTATTATAGGCTGCCATTATTCGCCTCTCTGGTATTCCTTCCATGCGAGATAACCTACAACTGCGGCAATCGCAAGAACCACAATCCAAACCGGATCTATTTGCAACGCCGAAAGTTTAGCCGGAGCGTTCTTCGCTTCGAGGGTGACAAGTGTCGGTTTCTTTTCATCTGCCATTTGGAGAATCATCCTTTCTTAACTCCATACTTTCAGTGCCGTATATGGTCTGTGCTCTTTGAATATTCCCACGGTTGATAGTGTCGGGTCAAATGGTAGCCAGACGCCTCCATACCAGATATAGAGATAAACGTGCTCGAATTGTTTGTCGGGTCGGTAAGAAACCGTTACGATACGATAGGGAATATTTCGCAGCTTCATGTAGCTTGCGGCTACTACTACTTTATCGTCGCAGTCACCGCCTCTCTCCACCGTGAGCGCCGGACGTTGAACAAACTCACAATCGTACTTAGCGGGATCGTATCCCTGTGCCTGACAAGCCACTTCATCTTCAACATAGGGAATGCGCTTGACGTATTTGTAAAAATCTTCGATTGTCATGCTTTGAGCAAAAGACATATCAGTATAATAACTATTAATTAGCCTCTTCATTTCGTCAACCGTCTGGGAAACATCCTTGAGGGGTTGGCCTTTGAGCGTAGTTGCTTTCGCAACGATCATGCCCGTTTCTTCTTCTTTCGCACCGCATAATATATACCGACTCCGGCCAGTCCCAAAACACCGAGGCTAATCCAGTCATAATTCAAACTTGGATTGGTTGCCGTTGGAGTTGTGGCAGCGGAAGGGGTAACGCCGAACAGGTTATTGAAAAAGTTCTCGGCTGCGGTTACGAGGGTTGAAGCTTGGGGGGAAGCGGCTGAGAGCCTGTTATTGACCATTGGAACTCGTCCTTTTCATAGGGCAAGTTTAGCACAAATTAGGGATTATGTCAAGTGGAATCGGTTATGGCGTATTCCTGCCTGTTAGGCGAAACGGCGTTATTCATTGCGGCTCGCCCACTCGTTGAGTATTTCCATGATTTTTGTACCGTCATCGCGACCGAAAATGCGCTCTTTGACGCCGTAGCTGTTCCACATGACCTCATTGATTCGTTCGAGATAGCCTTCGAGGCGAGCCGCTTTTTCTTTTGCAGCCGCATCGCCTAACAAGGCCGATGGCGCCGCCGGGCTCAATTCGGCTTTGGCACGTTGAAGTTCCTGCCAGAGTGCCCAGATCACGCGCTGTTCCGTTGTTTGTTGCATATCAGTGGCAACCGTTGGAAATGGCACGAAGTACTCGTGGCCTTCACCATAATCTACCGGCTCAAATCTCATGTTCATTTCCTTTCCTTTTGACAAAGCCGAACTGCGTGATGCTCAGCACGTTATCTGAAATTCGCTCTTTCATTGGGGCTCGCTTTGCTTTCCCTCGACGAGTTCTATTCCGATTACCGTTCTACTTACGTATCCCAAGTCCTTTTGCCGTAACCATGCTTCTACTTCGGGAGCTTCCACATCGAAAGTTCGATATGTAATCTCAGTCTCATCGCCGATATGAGCGGCATCGTTACTATCCTGCTCTCTTGTAATAATTCTTAACATCGCTCACCTCAATTCTTTTTTATGCTTATCGGGTTTGCTCACTTTTTGCTCCTGTGTTAGATTGGAGGAAAACGGATACCTACCAAAGATGATATGGCAGACCGAAAACTAGCTTCAGTGCCACAGTTAAAAGCGTCAGCAAAAGCATGGTTCCAAAGGTTGCTATTGATTGCAGTGTCCTTTCTAGGCTATCTGGCTTTCCCAGGATGCGTGGCAGGTATCTATCTCGGAGAAAGCTATAAATGGGTATTCCAAGTAGTAGTGCTAATGCTGCCTCTAACATGGACGGTTCTCCGAGCATGCACCGTAGTCAGGAATACCATAAAGAACATTCCGGCAGAATTCAAGCCCGTCTTGGAAGCGGTAGACGACAGAACATTGCGATATGAAGGCTACACCCTCAATGACCCGGTTCTTAAGAGGATGATTGAAGCCGGATGGTTGGAACATCCAAGTACAGAAACTGACCATGACGGCAATCCCCCAGTCGTGACATACGTGTTCAAGATAACCGAAACAGCTATGCCTTATTTCCTTCATCTTAGGCGCACTCCCCCGAAAAGTGAGCAAACCCGATAAGCATGTTCTTTTTATAGGAGCGAACATCAGATAACAAGCGAAAGAAAGACGCTGTCGCTCCATTAAAACGGCTTTCTCTCGCTTCACGTTATATGCCATCGGCAGAATTAGCTTCGCCGCCATCCTTGGCAGCTTGTGGTTATCTAATTGCATTCAGCAAGTCCGCCATTGTATGCGTATGGCCCATCTTTTCCACGTGGGTCTTCTGCGTGGTAATGTTCTCCTGGAGTACCGTACCAGCTTTCACCGTTGCCACAACAATCACAAACACACACATCGTAGTCTGGATGTTGTTTAATCCAGTCGAGCATTATCTGGTTGTCTCCAGTTGTCTCCCATCGTTTGATGGTTTCTTCATCAACTTGGTCGAGATTTTTAAATCCAGTTCCTTCACATGGGTTACAGATCATCGTTGTCTCCTATTTTCTTTCGTTCGCGCGTCCGCGTCCATGCCGCCGCGCCAAAGGCAACGGCATATAACAGGCAAGAAAAAGGCGCAAGCGTTCATGTCCGAGGCGGCCACGACTTTTTCTTGCTTCACATTAGGCGTTACCCTCTTTCGCTCCACGCCTTGCATCCTGGAATCTTGAATGTCTCCCGAAGTGCCCTTGCCTGTTGGTTGATAAATACCGTATTCGGCTGGATTGCGTTGACTGATACCGAACCATCGACGACCGCTTTCGCAAGCGTCATTAAGTCGATACATTCACCTTTCCATGTTGTACGGAATGCAACCCCATCAACTTTCGGGACTTCCTTCTTGACAACGACAACGGGAACATCGACTGGCGTTTCAAGAATATGTTCCGCAAGCTCTTTCTCTCCCATGAGGTCAACTTGAACGGCCTGATTGAGCTTTTCTTCCTCAGCTTGCTTCTTTGCCTCTTCCTGCAATCGGAGTTCTTCCGCTTTCCTCTTCCGTTCCTCTTCATCCTGATAGGCGGACATGAGCGTCTTGAGTGAAGTTACCGCCGCCTTGATCGGGTTGTAGAACTGCGCTTTCTTCGCAACAGCTTCCTTGTGGGCTTGGAACGCTTTTGAGATTATTGAGTCGTAGGCTTCATCAAGCGCCTTGAGCGCCGACTGCCCGCGCTTGACAAGTTCCCCAGCCGCTTCGTATTCTGCAACCGTTGCTATGTGCTTCACGGTCTGCGCTTCAAGCGCAACTGACCGCGATTCGGTATTTATTTTTTCAAGTTCCATTATCTACCTTCTTTGTCTTTTGCTTTGACCCAGAGAA
>JAJYOS010000576.1 GCA_021796055.1 Bacteroidota bacterium | reverse complement strand
TCACGTCAGCTTTGATATCGACTCGGTGGATCCTTCAGTCGCTGCCGGCGTTGGAACTCCATCGCCGGGTGGACTGAGCTACCGCGAGACTCATTTGATCATGGAAAACATTGCCGATTGCTCATGCATGAGCTCGCTGGAGGTGACGGAGGTAAATCCAATTTTTGATATTAAGAATCAGTCTGCCGAATTCGCCACCGAAGTAATAGCCTCCGCGATGGGGAAGAGGATAATCTGAGTAGCAGGACAAAGAAAGGGGTACACCGGCGACAAGGATGTCATTGAGTCTAAAGAATAATTCTTACACGGCCATCGGTTCCTGTTCGATCTGGTTGTTCCTTGAGAGCCGAGTTAGTTTTCTTTTAATCAGCAGAAAATGAGTCTATGAAGATAGTTAAAGACGTTGCTGAAATGCAGCGAACAGCCGATGAGATCCGCCGGAGCGGGAAGAGGCTTGGCCTTGTCCCGACTATGGGATATCTCCACGAAGGCCATATGAGCCTTGTGGATGAAGCCCGGAAAAATGCGGATGTGGTCGCGATATCGATATATGTGAATCCCACGCAGTTTGCCCCGAACGAGGATCTCTCGAGTTACCCGAGGGACTTTGCCAGGGATGAAAAGCTGGCCGAGACACGCGGCGTCGACATAATTTTCGCGCCTAGCGACAGCGTCATGTATCCCCATAAGCAGCTGGCGTTTGTCGAGATAGAAGAAGTCTCGCGAGTTCTCGAGGGGGAGTTCAGGCCGACTCACTTCAAGGGGGTCGCGTCGGTTGTCGCGAAACTGTTCAACATAGTGAAGCCTCATATGGCAGTGTTTGGACAGAAGGATGCCCAGCAGGCATTCATAATACGAAAGATGGTTTCGGATTTGAACTTCGATGTGAATATAGTGCTTGCTCCAATAGTACGGGAGGAGGACGGACTGGCACTCAGCTCTAGAAACATCTACCTGTCTGAGGATGAGAGGAAGAAAGCGACGGTGCTCTACCGATCACTGAAGCTAGCGCAAAAAGCTGTCGGAGATAATGAAAGGAATCTTGCACGAGTACGGTCCGAGATGCTAGAGCTGATCGCTTCCCAATCCACAGGCAAGGTCGATTATATAGATTTCGTGGACCCCGATACCTTTTCAAAAGTTGAAGATGTCGGCTCGTTGGAAAGGGTGCTTGCCCTCCTCGCGGTCAGGTTTGGGAGGACGAGACTCATTGACAACATGATTCTGGAAACGCGTCCAAAATGAAAACTAGTGATCTTGGCGCGCTGCGCGCGGCGTTGCCTGAAATCCCGGGCATACAAGGAGAAGATTATTTTGTCTCAGTGGTTCTCTTGCTTCTCGTCCCGGTCGGAGAAGAATTTTCCATTCTCTTTGAGAAACGGGCTACGTCGATTAGGCAGGGAGGAGAGATTTCGCTGCCGGGTGGTCGTCACGATAAAGAGGATGAGTCCCTTCAGGCGACGGCAATTCGCGAAACCAACGAGGAGTTGGGGATCCCGGCGGAGAAGATTACGATCGTCGGTCGTCTCGATTCAGTCTTTGCTCCGATGGGCGCGATGGTCCATGTGTTTGTCGGAGTAGCGGATATATCTCCCTCGTCGATAAAGGAGAATCCCGATGAAGTTGAAAAAGCCTTCCTAGTGCCGGTGTCGTACTTCCAGGAAAACGCGCCGGAAGTCTACACGGTGGTTACAGAAGTCCATCCAAAGTACAAAGACAAGTCCACCGGAGAAGAGGTTGTCCTTTTTCCAGCGAAAGAGCTCGGGCTGCCGAGACGCTATTGGGACGGTTGGGGTGGATTCAAGCACAGGATATTTGTCTTCAAGACTCCCGAAGGAACGGTTTGGGGATTAACGGCAAAAATACTTGTCGACTTCGTTAAAAAGCTGACAAAGGATGGATGAGAAGCCAACTCTCCGGATTTTCACCTCGTGAGCCGGTGCTCTCAATAGAGTTCGGCGGCTGAAGACATACAGGCATAAAAAAAGGCGGTATTACAACCGCCTTTTTGAAACCGCGGGAATTGTCCGCGCGGTTACTTATTTCTTCCACTTACCTTTGACAGGCCAAACCTTTGCGACTCGGACGATGCTCAGTCCGGATCTACTGTTCACTACCCCGGTGACTTTGACTTCCTGTTCCATATAAGGAAGCAATAGGGAGTTCGCAGATTTATTGGTCGAGGTTACTGCCAAATACACATGTCCATGGCTAAGTATGCCGACAGGCAAGCCGCTTCTTACACATGCCGTCTGGCATGCCTTCGCGCTTTCGCCGTGGGTTCCTTTTGCCAAGTAGCAGGAGAGCCCAACGACCTGGCCCTCGAGCGTAGTGTTCATCGATTTCATGGACATAGCCATGTGCATGCCGTGACTTCCTTTCATGGACCCCATTCCCTGGGCCTGTGACATCGCGGCAGTTGAAACCACCGCCATGATTGCGAAAGCCACGATCTTCATGTATCGAGTCATTTCCTCCTCCTGCTTTTGTTCTTACTTATGAGCTTTGTCGAAACGCGCGGCCGCCTCTTTCCAGTTGAGGTTCTTCATGAATGCGGCGATGTAGTCTCCGCGTTTCAAACCGTAGTCAATCATAAACGCGTGTTCAAAAACATCGAGCACTACTATCGGTGTGCAGCCCGCGAGGTGTCCCATGTCGTGCTCGTTAATCCACTCGTTATAGAGCGCGCCGTTCGACCCATCGAGGTAAAGAAGCGTCCAACCGATGCCCCTCATGCTTCCAGCAGCTTTGAAGTCGGCTTCCCAGTTCGCGTAGCTTCCGAACTGCTTTTCGATAGCCGCGCTGAGGTTACTCTTCGCGAGCGGGTCTTTCCCGCCGAGGTTGTCGAAATAATATTCGTGGAGGCGCATGCCGTTGAATTCCCATCCGAACCTTCTCTTCAGCTCGGCATATTCCGGAGTACCCGTCTTACCGTCCTTCAACATCTGCGAAAGAATGTCCGCGACCTTGTTCGTGTTTGTTACGTACCCCTGATACAACGTGAAGTGATTCTCTAAAAGCTGCTTTGAGAAGCCTTCCATTCCGATTAGGTGACTGTAATTCTTAGCCTGATAAGCCATTGCTCATTCCTTTCTTTTTTGTTGCGAGAAATCGCCCCGCCCCCTTTCTGGCGATACGAGGCGATGACTCTCTTCTTGAAAAGGTTTTCTATTTCCTAAAGTTCCTTACGGCAGCCGATGTCTGTTTCTAAACCCTGTGTCGCTAATCCGTATTGTGGAGATGGCTGGATCTCCGCCGGAACTTCTTAAGCGCTGAACGAATGGCCGCAGCCGCAGGTACGGGTTGCGTTGGGGTTATCGAAAGTGAAACCTTTCCCGCTCAAACCATCCTGGTAGTCGAGCGTTACCCCAGCAAGATACGGGAGGCTCCTCTCGTCTATGAAGACTCTTACGCCCTGTGTCTCGATCACCCTGTCTGTATCATGCGAAGCTTCGTCGAAGCCGAGTGCGTAGCTGAAACCGCTGCATCCGCCTCCCTTGACTCCAATTCTAAGCCCGGCTGTCTCGGGTACATTGTTCTCGGACATAACTCTCTTTATTTCCTGCGCGGCTCTTTCGGATATATTGATTTCCGCCTGAGCTGTCTCTAAGTCTGCCATTTGTATTCTCCTGCGAATCTATTTGTAAAGTCTTGGTAAGATATTCCCAAGATGCATCATCAGAATTTCAAGGACGGTTTACCCGGTTTTGTCGTCCGGAATTCGGGGTAGTTAAGAGTCCAGATTCCGTCGGTAACTCCCTTAAAGACCCCGTCTGAAACCATCACCTTGATTAACGCATTAGTAATGGCTTCAAGTTCCGCGTCCGACGTCCTAAAACCGCCTGAAATCAGGAAATAATTCACGGCGTAACGGATATCCCTGTAGAAGAGGTTCGAGTTATGAAAAGTTGGGAACTTTGAGCGAAAAAAATTGAGGAATTGGATTTTGTGATTGGTGATGAAATCGATTTCTTTCATGGCTTTGTCCTTTTGTAAAAAAAATATAGAATCATCGTTCGGAAGATACAATTTCCTCGCTCAAGGTTAAGCCGAAACTCATTGTTGACTTCGTTCCACATTCGCCAGGGGGCGCTACGAATTTCAGTAATCCGAATGTTATTCCGATTCGTGTGAAGACAGGACATCCTGTTGCAATTTGTATCTCCTTTCTCTGAGTCGACGTTAACCTCTTCGGTAACCATCTTCTCTGGGGGTGTTTTGTACTCTCATGATTCGTGTTTAGAGCGTCCGCCGTGTGAATCCATCGAAATTGATTATTAGGGGCCCTGTCCTTAAATTTTTGCATATAAAATCTGGAGGAATACACAAATGGCAATTAAAGTCGCTATTAACGGTTTCGGTC
>JAJYOS010000575.1 GCA_021796055.1 Bacteroidota bacterium | reverse complement strand
TCCCTGCAGCTGCTGATTGAGCTCGAAAATGTCGACGATATTGCTCAATGTACTGTTTGAACCGGCTATCCCGTAGTAGCGTATATTATTGTTGAGATCGAACAACTCGCTGTAAGTCTTTGTATTGGTGGTTCCGGTACTCAGGAAATTGGTAAGCTTAACCCTTCCTTCCGGCAGTTTGTAGTCCAAGACAAGAGCCCCATTGTATCGCCGCCTGTCTCTAGGTATGTCGTATAAATTGAGTCCGGTAGTCACGTACTGTGTGAGACTGTTTAGATACTCATTGTATGAAGCACCGAGTTCATTCGAGCTCAGGTTGATTCGTTCGACGTCGACTTGCGCGAAAACTCCGAATCGGTCTCCGAAAAAACGATCCTCGGCGGTGCCGACGTACTTATAATTGTTCAGTCTGCTGTACGCGTCGGACAGTGCATTATATCCTCCCTGCCCCGTAAGGCTGAACTCAGGAACGCCGGGCTGCTTTACGTGCGCCTCGCGCATCTCAAAATTCACGGTGCCGCCGATCACATCTGCGTCCATATCCGGCGATATTGTCTTGTAAACCTCTATTCCTCCGAGCATGTTTGAAGAGATCATGCTTAGGTCGGTAAAACGAGTGCTTGAACTGGAGGATCCCATTTGCACACCGTCGATTGTGATCTGGTTGTATTTTGGTTGCAGCCCGCGTATGACGACTGCGTACGCTTCACCGCCGCTCCTAAGCACCGAAACGCCGGGAAGCCTTCCCACCGACTCTGCGGCATTGGCATCTGGCAGCTCCTGAATTCTCGCGGCGGACACAACGTTCACTATCTGATTAGATGAGAGCTGCTGGTTGATTGCCGCATTTTGCCCGGCAGCCTGTGCAGTTATGACAACTTCCTTCCCCCTTATGCCCACGGCTTCCAATTTGAAATTTCTGGTCACCACGCTCCCCGCCGTGAGATGAACATGAATCACGTTAGCTTTGTATCCGACGTATGTTGTGCGGATCGTATAGCCGCCCGGAGGGATATTAGGTATAAGGAATCTTCCGTTGAGATCGGTAGATGCACCGAGACTGGTGCCTACCAGGAAGACATTTGCTCCAGGCAGCGCGTCACCGGTGTGTGCATCCGTGACATGCCCTTCGAGAGTTGCCTCCTGAGCGGCTGCGACGACTCCCCAAAGCAGGATTGTCATGAGAGCCACTAGGTTGAGAAGGCTGACGAGTTTTTTGTTCATCAAATTCTCCTTCGATGTTTGATACTGAGAAGGTGTTGAATCGGACCGGTGTATTGTTTTTCAGGTGGGGCACTCTGAACGAACGCTGGCAGGATACGGGTGGGTTCAGGCGGGCTTCTCAGAACGCGGAAGCAATGTCATTCCCGATCGCTATCTCCAACTTCTAAATTCATAGTGCTCCGGCACTCCTCTAATTGTTTCGACAAATACCATCACGCTCTGTTGCGGAATTTCCTCCGACATTTCCACAATCTGATCACACGTAGTTTAATAGGGGTTTTGTTTATTGTCAAGCACTTTTAAAAATATTTTAAAAATCCTGAGTCCGGTTACGGCCAGCAACGCTTGAGATCGATAAAGGAATACTCCATGTGAAGATATCCTATCGGAATCGGCAGGCTGGCCAGATGATCGTCTCTGCTCCAATTACCTGCTGGAGCGCTCAATTTCCTACTTGGCATGTTCGACGCGGGTCGTCGCTCACATTCGGCAATCGGGCACGAAATCGAAACACGATAATGCCGAAACGCAAAAAAATCACGTCCCGACTCGCGCTCCATCTCCCCACCTCTTTCAGAAAAAGGGAGAATGGGGAGACAGTTCTCCCGACCTCTCGTGTCTCTTGTGGTTGAATTACTTACCAGTTCTCAGGAACTCCTCGTACTTCTCCCTATATTCTCTTTCGTAGTCTCCGACGGCATTTTCAAAACTCAGTTCCGGCCTGCCTGCTTTCCACGACCACTCGATGCCAACCTTCCTGGCATTGAGAGGCAAGTCCACCTCAGAGTCTCTGATGACCAATTTTCTTCCATCAACGATAACCGATTTCACTTCCATGAACCACGGCAGGTGGAGAACCAAATGCTTCGGATCGGTCGTGAAATGGTTGCTCAGTGTCAGAGTCGCGCCGCCTTTCTTGAAAGCCAGGACGAAATTCACCTCGCCGAAATATGTCGGTGCACGCCTGACCGATATCTCCTTCCCGTCGCGCACCCAGTCGGGAGATATGCAGGAGAGAAGATGGAGATCGTCCGGACCGGAGTGAAGCGCAGGCCCTTCTGGCTGCTCACGTACCATCATGTTTCTTATGAGTGTGCGGATCTCGGCTGCATACCATCCGTGCGGCGCCAAATTGCCGTCATATTCCCTCGTCCCCCACGGATGGATCGCGAACTCGAATCCGGCGTTGGTGGAGCTGGTATGGAGGAGCAATGCGTAGAATTCCTTCAAAGCCGTCTCCTGTTCGTTGCGAACCAGTTCATCCTGGGTATTCCGTATTGTGAGATAATCATGGAGGAACTTGCCGTCTCCATACGTCATGATCCCTTCCCTGTATTTTGCCCGTGTGGAATCGAGCGTCGCAGTCACCATCGGATCGAACGGACGAAACAGCATCTCGGGATAGAGCGTCAGCATGTTTCCCCAGTCCTGTCCGGGAGGATTCGCCCCATCAAGTCCCGGCGGTATGTAGCCCCCCGTTCCTGCCGTCACCAACTTCAATCGATTCATGAGGACCGCATAATAATCATCATACTCCCGCTGGAACTTCTCCGCATCGCCGGTTTTGCCCAATCCCTCGGCAATTGCAATCATGTTCCTGAGACCGTCGAGGGCCCAGAAGTTGTGTCCGGTTATATGCCCCCTGATGTTTTCGTTGTCCCCAGGAGAAGTCTCCGGCATAATATGAAGCGGGTCGGATGCGCGAGCCTTGACCAGCCAATCGAACGCCTTCAGCATCGCCGGGAACACTGCTTCAGCAAACTTTTTGTCGTGGGTAAATCTGTAGTACTGTCCGTAAACCCACATAGTCTGTCCCCATCCGTCGTACTGTCCTCCCTGCGATACAAAATTCCCGTCCGGCTTCTGCCACCGGGGGAAGAAGTCGAGACACTGGTGAGCAATCTTGAAGTAACCTGATAGGACATACATCCTTGTTATGAATGATGCGTCGCGCAGCCAGAAGGCATGGTATTGAAAATCGTTTACTTTCTGAATGTAATAGCCGTCTTCCTTATTGCGGGCGATGAGGTCGTAAACAAGGCTTGTCTTGAAGGTATTCACCACCTTTGACTCGGGAACACTTATGTCGAGTCCCTGTGAAAAAATGTTCTGCCAGAAATTCACGGACCTGGTGAGATAGTCGTCAAATTTCGCATCACGGAGACGACCGACAAGAGGATCGCCGGCAGGTATAGGTGTGTAAGGCATCTTGAAATCGAGAGTACGCTCCTCGCCGGGTTTCAGACGCAAGAGGTAGTTCACAATTCCGACGGGAGTCGTCGGGAGTACATGCATGACTCGCGGCTTCAGATTCTGAGCATAGTTGTACAGGGTTGCCAGGGTCATCATCCGTTCCGGAGAAGGATTGCCGGGAAACATGTACATCACGCTGTCCGAGCGCAGGAAGGTGTCACCTGAAAAACCATATTCCCAACCTGGGTTGAACTTCACCCCCGCCTGTTCGTAGTCGCCAAGGTATTCTCCTTTCGCGGGGCGGACGAAGCAGTGATCGGTTACCCCATCATCTCCGTTGGAATATCCCTGGTATCTGACCCCAACTCCGAAAAAGGCCGCCCGCGGTTCTTTCGCAATGTCCTTCACCTTTACGCGAATGAAATTCATTAACGGACTCTCAGGATTGCCGTCCAGGGTTGCGGCAAAGGCTGTGATCGTGTATTCCACACCTTCTCTATCAAAGTGGTACGATATCACAGGAAGATAACCATCCAGAAGTGTTTTCACTCTTTGATTGATCGGACATGGCGGGTTGCCTGTGAAAAACATCAGTTCGTCATATCCCGTATACAAGTACCCCTGTGGTGTTACTTCCGTCCCCCACTTGCCGTCCATCACTCCAATTACATCGGTCGGCTTACTGAAGTATGAAAACGGCTCGTTGGGGTTGTCCATCGACGGGTTCACCATCTGTCCGTTGACAACCCCGCCATGAAGAAAGATCGCACATAGAATACTCGTTAGTAGAATGACGCCAGATTTACTTTTCACGATAGGATCTCCTTGCTGTAAGATTATATGTTCCCTTGATAAACGCGTAAGTGCGCTCATAGATTTCGCGGATGGCCGGATCTCTGCTCATGCAGCTTTGGTAAAAAGTGCCGGGACCCGAATTTTGCCAGTATGAATGTGCAGCA
>JAJYOS010000020.1:2364-17700 GCA_021796055.1 Bacteroidota bacterium | reverse complement strand
CCGCCATTCAAAGATTCCTCTGGCCATCCTCCTTTCGGTCCTGCTTACCTCTTTTCAGGCTCCACCTTCGCTCGTGGAGCAGTTCAGCTTTGGACATTTTCGTAACGCGAGGGGGATAAGCGTCGACCCGATCGGCGCAATCTACGTTGCCGATACCGGGGACAACCTGCTTATGAGGTTCAATCCATCCGGTGACTCGACTGGCGAAGTCGGCGGATACGGGAGCGGAGACTACCAGTTCGATATGCCATACGACGTATGCGCCGATAACGGCGTGGAGATATATGTCGCCGACTACAACAACAACAGGATCGTGCGGTTTGACAGAACGCTTGCCAACGTTGCGTCACTCTCCACACATCAATCAAACGATGACTCGAAGAGGTTCGGTTACCCTTCCGGCGTGGCGATTTCCAGGCTCGGCGACCTCTTCATTTGCGACGATGAGAACATTAGGATAGTCAAGGTAAATACATTTTCTACCGTGGAACGCACTTTCGGAGGTTACGGCGAGGGAGAGGGAACACTAACCATGCCGCGGCAGATCTCGATCGGTCCGAATGACGATGTCTACGTCTCCGACAAAGGACGGGTCGCGGTTTATGATAACTTCGGGAATTATCTCAATTCAATCGGCGACGGCATCCTGAAGAATCCCACAGGGATAGGCATCGGCGACGGTATACTCGGAGTCTGCGATTCGGATATGCTTTATTTCTTCAAACTTGACGGGACGCTGATCGCGAAGTTCTCAGGTAATGATATCTTCGGGACAAAAATCAGGCACTTCAGCGATGTGTCAATCAGCGGGAAGAGAATTTACATCCTTACCGGAAGCCGCGTCGTTGTCGCGAAAGCTAATTTCTTAGGATAGACCACAACATTATCTAAACTTAACCTTACGCTACGCGCGATTCTGCTCAAACGCCGCAGGGTTTACTATCGCTGGTGGACGTTCACCCTTCAGAACTGCAATTGCGTTCAGTGCGGCAAGCTCGGACATCTTCGCGCGCGTTTCGATTGTTGCGCTCCCGAGATGAGGCGCGAGGACGACATTGTCCAGCTTCAGAAACTCAGGGTTTATTTTGGGCTCGTTGACGTAAACATCGAGCCCTGCACCAGCAATTCTATGCTTCTTCAAGGCGGAGATAAGCGCGTCTTCTTCGACCACTTCGCCGCGGGCAGTATTCACAAGGACGGCGGTAGGCTTCATCTTTGCGAACTCCCGCTTCCCTATCATCCCACGAGTTTCATCTGTCAACGGGACATTTAGACTGACGAAATCGGACTCTTCCAGGAGTCGAGTTAATTCGGCGGGTGTTCCGCCGACCGCATCTATATCCGGGTTTCTTCTGTGCGAACTGTAGAGGATCCTCATCCCGAACCCGCGAGCACGAGCGGCGACGGCAGCTCCGATCCTTCCTGCCCCGATTATTCCAATTGTCTTTCCTGATATATCGTTACCGAGCATAAGCATCGGTGCCCATCCCTTGAACTTACGCGCTCGTACTAGGCGATCACCTTCAGTGATGTGCCTCGCCGCCGCCAGCAAAAGCCCAAACGCGAGATCAGCAGTTGCGTCGGTCAGCACGCCGGGCGTATTTGTAACAACAATGCCTTTCTCCGTGGCCGCTGCAACATCGATATTATTGAATCCGACGGCGTAATTCGAAATCACCTTCACCGTTCGAAGCGTAGAAATTAGATCGTAGTCAAATTTGTTTGCCATCATGGAGATCATACCGAACGCTCCGTCGAGTTTTTCAAGTAGCTCGCGCCTCGATAGATCTCTGTCTGAATTATTAATATCTAACTTGAAGTGCTCCCCGAGAATATCTATCCCATTCTTAGGGATTCGCCTGGCCACGACAATTCGCGGGCGGCTGACGTTGCGCTTCATCCAGACCTCCGGTTGTAAATCATTCTGCCGACTTGCGGTTGAAAACACACGTGAGTGTGAACGGTCCCAATTACCTGATTATGCTTCCGCTGTCGATATCGGATGCTGTAGTTAGAACGGCAAGTTTTCCGTCGTCCGTGGAGGCGGCGAGGAGCATACCGTTCGATTCGAGCCCCATCAACTTAGCGGGCGCCAGGTTTGCGACTATTATTACGCTCTTTCCGATTAGGTCCTCGGGCTTGTAATGCTTAGATATACCCGCTACTATCTGCCTCTTGTCTTCACCTACCTGCACTTCGATCCTCAAGAGTTTCTCCGATTTGGGAACCTTCTCGCAGTTGATTACTTTCGCGACTCTCAGGTCAACCTTTCTGAAATCGTCAATGGAAATCTGCGCCTTGATGGGCGCGGTTGCCTGAGTAGCTGCGGGCTGTTCGGCGGATTCGCCGCTTGCTGTTTTCTTTATTTGCTCTTCGATTGTCGAATCCTCGATTTTTGTAAAAAGTATATTCAGATGGCCGATCTCTGTTCCTGATTCCACTTTCATTTCGGCGGCGGTATTCCATCCGGACTGCGCGGCAGTTCCTTCGAGCCGGAGCATTTTCCATATTTCTTCGGCCGCGAAAGGAATGACGGGAGAAAGGATAACTGCCAGTGACCTTGTCAATTGCGCGCAAATATTTACCGTCGTGGCGCATTGCTCCGGATTGTCCTTGCGGGTCTTCCATGGCTCCGAGTCGTTGAAGTACTTGTTCGCGGCCCGCGCGAGCGACATTGCGTCGACAACTCCGTCCCGGAATTTGAAGTTTTCAAACTGGCCGGCCACCCTTCCAGGGGTTTCCTCCATTTGACTGACGGCCCACTTGTCCAGGGCGTTCAGTTCTCCGCGAGGCGGAACCTTCCCCTCGTAATATCGCTGGATGAACTGGAGCGTCCGGTTAACGAAATTGCCGAGCGTGTCGGCAAGCTCGTTGTTGACGCGAGCCTGAAAATCTTTCCAGTAAAAATCAGAGTCGCGCGACTCCGGCAGGTTCAACGCCAATGCATATCGAAGCGTGTCGGGCGGGAAAATATCGATGAAGTCCTGGAGATCGATTCCCCATCCGCGACTCTTTGAAAATTTCTTTCCTTCAAAGTTCAGGAATTCGTTGGCGGGAACAGCGTCCGGAAGGATGTAACGTGATTTCCCCCCCTTGTTCCATGCCATCAAGATCGCCGGGAATATGAGTGTATGAAAGACAATATTATCCTTGCCGATGAAAGCGATGTAACGCGTCGCTTCATCCTGCCAGTATTTCTTCCAAAGGCTTGGATCACCGCGCTTCTGGGAAAGCTCTTTAGTGGACGAGATATATCCGAGGACGGCCTCGAACCATACATAGATGACCTTGTTCTCATATCCCTGCAACGGGACAGGTATTCCCCAGTGGAGGTCGCGCGTTATGGCACGGTCATCGAGACCTTCTTTCAGCCAGCTGTCGACATACCCTCTGACGTTTTCTTTCCACTTCTTTGAGTTGACATAATCTTCAAGCTCCTTCTGGAATCTTCCCAGAGGAAGGTACCAGTGCTTCGTCTCACGAACTACCGGAGTCGTGCCGCAGATCTTGCACTTCGGGTTGATCAGCTGCGTCTGTTCGAGCCACGTTCCGCAGTTCTCGCATTGATCGCCGCGCGCGTCCGAATTTCCGCATACCGGGCAGGTCCCTTCGACGTACCTGTCCGCCAGAAACATCCTGTCTTTTTCGCAGTATAGCTGCTTCTCACTCTTCTCGACGAGTATGTCCTGCCTGTAAAGTTCGAGAAAAAATTCCTGGCCTGTCTGGTGATGTACGGGAAGAGTAGTGCGGGAATAGTTGTCGAAGCTCATCCCGAATTTTTCGAAGCTCGCCTTATTGATCGCGTGGTACCGGTCGACTATCTGCTGAGGGGAGACATGTTCCTTTTCGGCGGATATCGTCACGGCGACGCCGTGCTCGTCAGAGCCACAGATAAAAACGACGTCTTCGCCCTTCAGGCGAAGGTATCGGACATAAATATCGGCCGGCAAGTAAGCGCCGGCAAGGTGGCCGAGGTGAAGCGGCCCGTTAGCGTAAGGAAGGGCCGCCGTGACAAGAGTGCGGGAAAACTTAGAGTGTTCGGGAGATGCTTTTGACAATAGTTCACCGTTTGTAGTTTTGTGCCCGCTCGTTTCCGGGCAAATTCTGGTACTTCTTTATCTCAGCTAAACTCATCGGTTCCACAGTACTGGAATTCTGGTACCTGAGATATATGCGCTCATTAAAAATATCAATTTTCTCTATCAGACCTTCGCCCTTTGCGGTGACGACTTTCGAATTCAGCGCCGGGAAATGTTTCGCGGTATCGAGATAGTTTTGCATCTCGAAAAGGATGCAGCACTTTAGTCTCCCACACGCGCCGGCGAGCCGAGAAGGGTTGAGCGAGAGACTCTGCGCCCGAGCGTGATCAAGGTTGACCCTCTTTATCTGTGACATCCATGTTGTGCAGCATACCTCGCGCCCGCAGATCCCGAGACCGCCTACCTTCTTTGCCTCGTCCCTGGCACCGATCTGACGCAGTTCGATTCTCGTCCTGTACACGCTGGCCAGGTCGCGCACAAGCGCTCTGAAGTCAACTCTGCTGTCAGCAGTGAAAAAGAAAGTAAGTCTTGCCCTGTCGAACTGATATTCAACTCCAGCAAGCTTCATGGCGAGATTATGTTTGGAGCACTTCTCAACAAAAACCGAAGCCGCCGACTCCTCTGTCTTCCTATTCTCCTCAGCCTGCTCGAGGTCTTTCTCAGTAGCGCTCCTGATAACCTTCCGCATCGGCTGACCGACCATTCCTCTAGATCGCCGTTTTTCCCTGGCGAGCTCGCCGGTGGCAACAAGTTTTCCGAAATCGACGCCTCTCTCGGCTTCCACGACCACGGATGCCCCCGTACGGAGCGCCACACCCGTTTGGTTTACGTAGTAACCGCCTCTATTGGCTTTGAATCTCACTTCTCCGATGTCAAGCGCAGCTTCCGAGTTCTCAAGCTCCGCTCCTACTGCTCGCGATCCAGTCGCGCAGTTCGCGCAACTGCCACAAGGACCTGTATAATCAGAAAGGGCTGACGACTCTATTTCTTCGACAGCAAGTTCAAAGTCTCTATCTTCAAGCCCTGCAAGCCCCTCAAAATCTCCGAAATCATCAGACATCCCGAGCCTCTTTTTTCTTGTTCAGCAACCCGCTCAAGTTCAGAAGTAAATTTACGAAAAGGAGTCCTAAATTCACATTTCCATAGAGCTGCCTTATTGACTCGTCGACGCTATTCGCCGCTTCGACAAGATGGCCGGCATCGAAACTTGATGCCATCTTTTCAAGCGTGTCTACCTTATCCTGATTGATAACCTGCTCTTTTGTGCCAAAATGGACGACTGCGGCATCTCGCAACCAAATCTGGAGCATCTTCAGAAGGGTTTCCAGTCTCGGCAAATCTTTCGACTCCAGAGCTCTCTTGGCACGTATCGATATCTGGGCATAATTCCTTACCGCCACATCCCTAAGCATGTTCAGCGCGTCATCTCGTATCTCCATGGTGTCGGTCTCCAGCAGCTCGACAGCCCTGCTGAATGAACCGGCAGCCAGTCTCGCCTTCAGTTTGGCATCTGGAGCCGCCAGCGAATGCCGGCTGATCAGCGCGTTCGCGATCTCCTCCTCAGACAGAAGATCAAACCTGATCGATTGACATCGCGATACGATTGTTGGGAGGAGGGCGCTCCGCTTGCTCGTCGTAAGAATAAACACCGTTCCCTGATTAGGCTCCTCCAAGACTTTGAGCAGCGCGTTTGCCGACTCATTTCCAACCTCGTCGGCCTGCATAACGATTACGACACGTTTCCCATGCTGGTATAACGATAACGAGTCTTCCCTGATGACTTCCCTAATGCTGCTTATTTTGATCACTTGTGCTCGAGGGACGGAAATCCTGTGGTAAGGGTCCTGCGACTTCAGCGCGATTTCTTCTCTGACATTCTTCATGCTCTTTTCGTCAAGTCTGTCCAACGGACCGTCATCCTTCGTTTCGCTCTCCCCCCTCGGAAGCGGGAATACAAGATGAATGTTGGGATGCTGCAGGACGTTGGCCTGCCTGCAAGATGCGCAATCTTCGCACGGTTCGCCCCCGCCCCTCTCACAGTTGAGCGTCTTTGCCAGCTCGATTGCCATCGCGTCTTTACCAACGCCATCCGGTCCCTCGAATAGAAAAGCGCCCGGCAATCTGCCCGAGGCAAGTATCTGCCTCAGGAGGTTCTTAACCCTGTTCTGACCTATTACTCTATCCCAACTCATCAGAATGCCTGCAATATTCCGAAGTGTACCACCATCTCGCGCAAGAGTTCGGATCCCGACTTTTGCCACATGAAGCGATGGCCCGGTGGAGCTCCCGGATCGTAAAGCCTGAAACCGAAATCAACCCTGAGCGGGCCGAAGAACGTGCCATATCGCAAACCGAATCCGGTCGCTACAGCGATGGTCGGAAGAGTGATCTGTTTGTATGAGTTCCATAGATTTCCAGCATCGACGAAGTAAACGCCTCCGAAATCTCCAATGAGGTGGAACCTGTCTTCAAAGTTTGACTCGACAAGCATGTTGCCGCCAAATTGTGGGATCAGCCCTTCTCCAAGCTCTCGTGTACGCCAACCCCTGATGCTTCCCGAACCTCCCGCAAAGAACCTATAGTTAAGCGGTATCGGGCCGGTCGAATCCTGTTGAAATGTACCGTACTCCTGCGCATAGCCGACCTTTGCTTTCATCGCAAAGACATTGGTCCCACCACTTTCCAACGAGAAGAACCACTTTCCCATGGTAACGACTTTCCAATACTGCGCGTAAGGGAAATCAGAGTTTCTGAATATTGAATGTATGAGATTCGGCAGCACGCCACCCTCTTCGAGGGTGAGCATGTTGAAAAAACCCTTTGTGGGAGAGAAAGGATCGTTTGTCTTATCCCGCTGTATCGTGAATGAAAGTATCGAGTTGAACTGCGGCGTCTCGAGTCCGGCGGGTATATTTATCGCCTGTAGAGAATCAACCTTCGCCCGTTCAATATCCCAATCGAGATAGGCAGTTGTAAACTGAGCGACTCTGTCGCTGACCCGAACCCTGTTTCTCAGGACGAGTTGAAGATAAGGCTTCTCCTTATCCACGAGAAACGAGATACCCCAGGAAAGGCTTGTCGCGTTTGAAAGGAAATACGGCTGCGTTAGCTGGGCAGTCGCGTTGATCCTCCCGACCGTCACTGTATCACTAAGAGCCTTCGGGCTGAATGTCACAAGCTGGAAGGACTGCAGTAGGAGACTTGTGTTGATGCTGAGAAGGCGGGCATCGCCTAGAAAGTTCCGATGCAAGTAACCGAGACCACCGCCGAAGTTGAAAGCGTTATTTTCGTCATCGACGAGGAGTTCAGGCGTAATTTCATGCGTCGGTCTCGGTCTGAGGTTGATGTGCCCCGATATCGAGTCTGTCTGAGGCGGACTCGCGGGGGTGTTTATCCTGGCATACTCAAACATGTTGAGCGAATAGAGCCTCTGTTCGCTCTCGGCTTTCCTGGAAGCGCTGTATAATTGCCCCGGCTCAAACAACATCTCCCTTAGAACAATCTTCTTGTCAAATTTTACCTTTCCGCTGTCCATCGGAACAACCGCGACGTGTCCCCATTTGTATTGTTTGCCGGAGTAGAAATAAAGGTCTATTCGGGTCGGCACAGTATCGGCTGGAGCGCTGAAAGTCACAACCGAACTGTCCTTTTTAGCATAGGCGTAGCCGTTGTCTTGGAGGAGCATCAGCACGCGCTGTACTTCGTCGTCGACTCCCTTCGCCGAATACCTTTCCCCGACTTCTATGTAAGGTTTCTTATGAAGGAGCGCTACAAACTGCTCAGTCGTGTCGGATATGCCATGGTATCTAATTGACGTAATGTAAGCGGGTGGACCTTCCTTGATATTGATAGTTATGTTGACGCTTTGTTTCTTCGGATTGAAGTCTAACGTGCTATCGACATTAACGAAGACGAAACCGTTGTCGCGATAGAAATACCTGATGCGCTGAAGGTCGGCTTTCAGGATGAAAGGGTCGTAGTACTGCGCGGAGTCCCCTACGAGATGTCCAAATCGATACAAGAATCTCCAGATCGCCGCGGGCGACTGTCTGGTAAGCATGATCTTTCGCAGGTTATCACTCGAGAAAGACTTGTTTCCCTCGAATCTTATGGAATTAACTATGAAGTTATCTTGCGCATACGCCGTCGAGACGACGAGAAGACCGAGGAGCAAAAAACGGAGTAGCTTCATCTGGTATTAAATAAAGATACAAAAAAACCCGGCTGGATTCGAGAATTCAACCGGGTTGAGACGAAAAAATAAGCTTAATTAATACTCGCCCTCGTCTTCGTAAAAGAAATCTTCGTCACTCGGATAGTCCGGCCAAATTTCCTCTATACTCTCATAAGGTTCATCCGTGTCTTCGAGCTCACGAAGATTCTCAACAACCTCTATTGGCGCTCCGGTTCTTACCGCATAGTCGATAAGCTCATCCTTCGTTGCAGGCCAAGGAGCGTCTTCGAGGTACGTAGCGAGCTCTGGCGTCCATATCATATCATATACCTCCTTTCTTTCCACGGCGCATAGCGCCTTGCATCTTCAACTTTAAAACAACGATTTCATTTCTCTGCAAGTTCGCTGTAGAATCCAGCACCGTTGTACTCACGCCCATTGAAGAAATAAGCCGAAGGGTTCACGCGGACACCGTTCTTTATCACTTCATAATGGAGATGCGGACCAGTCGACAGTCCCGAGTTTCCGCTCAGAGCAATGACCTGACCGCGCTTCACGTTCTGTCCTTCTTTGACAAGCGCCTTTTCGAGATGCCCGAACAAGGTCGAGTAACCGAATCCGTTATCAATCTCTACCACGTTTCCGTACCCGCCACGCTGGCCGACATAACTTACAACACCGTTACCAGTCGCATGGACAGGAGTTCCGACATCGGCTATGAGGTCGATCCCTTCATGCATAAGCTTCATATGAAGTATCGGGTGATACCTGACACCGAAACCATCGGAGATCACTCCACCTTTTATCGGGTCGATCGCGGGGATATGCGCAAACAGCTGCTGGTTATCCTTATACTTATGGAGAATATCGGCGTAACTTTGCACCTGCAGAGTTGCTTCCCTGCCCAGTGCGTCCAACGCCTTTGAGGCCTTGGACAACACCTTATTTGACTCAGCCGATATTCCGAAATCTGTATTTTCAGCGACACCGCCGATAGAAGCTTTACGCGCATCGGCGGAAAGTACAGGCAGATTGACTGCCGTTCTTAATTGTCCATCACTTTCAGCCAAGCCCTTCATCGTCACATTAAAAGACTCCAGACGACGGTTCAGCGAGGCCAGTTGTGCTCTCAAAACCGAATTCTCTCTGGCCATGCTATCAGCTCTCAAATTCCTAAGTCCTAATAAATCCAATCCCAGGTATCCCGACAACATCGTTAGAAACGATGAGACAACCACCAAGGAAGCAATCAAAGCTGATATCTTACCTCCCCCGATGGCCTTGTAGCTTAGGTCGGTTCTTGAGTAATAGTATAGTCTCTGCATCGGTTTTTTTGTATTCCTCAAATAGTATTACCTCGCATCCACTATCTACTGCAAGGCAAAAAGGGCCTTTCTTGACGTGGTTATCCACGCAAATGACCTGAGGAAGTTAAAAAGGGTTGGAGTTTTTGTCAAGAAGAATCTGAGAAGAGTGGAAAAAATTAAAAAAGGTTCTTAAGCATCACATATTGTACTACTTCAAAACATGGACGGGAATAGTGCGACGGCAACACCTACCAGAAGCCCATCCAAAATACCGACTGCGGCCGAAACTAGAACGGCCGTAAGCCACTTGCGATCTACAATCTCGCTAATGATGAACAGGCCAACCACGCCTCCTACTCCTCCCGAAACACCACCGATAAGCACTCTCTCGAAACCGATATCACCGGCATGAATCAAGTGACTCGCGGAAGTAGCAATTATGGCTATTACTGTCGCGCCGATTAGGCTCCCAAACAATAAGTCGAGCTGTTCTCTTGTCTTAAGCAATTTTTTATTATTTTGTACCGCCGTAAACAAAAACCTAATTCCTTAGATTTATATAGTAACATGACTACATCTCCGCTTCGCCATTCCGCCATGCTACCTCTGAATAAAAAACGAGGCACTCCCGGGCAGGAGTGCCTGTTTTCCGCAGCGGGAAGAAGAATCTTTACTTGGGGTTTGACCGCTAAATTAGGAGGCTGCATTAGGGCATGCGAGTCGTGCTTCGCGATTTGTGGCAGCGTGGGATAACTAAGCGGCAAGATCTTCTTCCCATGTCAGGGGGCTGTTTGCGGGTATGCAACTCTAAAAACTCTCAAACTCTTTTGTGGCTCGCTTCCAACCGCCCTAGATCTTCAAACTTTTTAAAGGACCAAACTCTATTGTGTAACTGATATATACGCATCCAAAACCGTGCCAAAACTTTTCCGCGAAATCAGCGCGAATCCACGCATTGAGCCAGCATAATTGTCGCAATCCGCAAAGGCCGTTCGCAAAAAGCGAATCACTCGCCAAGAGCCTGCAAATGGCTTGTTTTAGTTGAAGTATCCTTGGGGGCCCCTTATATTTTTACATGCGTTGGATTGTGGATGCTTATAATGTCTTGCTATGCGATCAGAGAATGTCAAAATTGATGAAAATCGATGGCGATGCGGCGCGCCGGGAGTTAGTTTCAGCGATCTCTAGTTCGTGGCGTTTATCAAAGGACGATGTTACTCTGGTTTTTGACGGACGTTTCGCTCCTTCTTCTTCCCATGAGGGTCCAAGACTCGTCGTCCGCTTCACTTCTGCAAGTGAGACCGCAGATGATTGGATTAAGAAAGAGGTCGGAAAGTCAACGCGGAGACGCTCCATGACTGTAGTAAGCAACGATCTTTCAATCCTGGCGTACGCGAAAGAGTGCGGCGCTGCAACCGTTAGAAGCCGTGAATTCCTATCAATGGTTCGCGGAAAAGACAAGCCTGCCAAGAGAACTCAAGTCGACGACGAAAAGCCGGTATCGACAGGAAAACTTGATAAGGAATTACTGGAGCTATTCAGAGGAAAGAGAAAATGAGACGACAAATCTTCTTTTATTTCGCGGCTGCCGCTATCGTTTTGGGCGGAGCGACTAAATCAAAAGCCCAATTATCGGTGATCCAAGGAAACGAGATCAGCTTCGGGAAGATTTTTCAAACCGGCGCAATGGTGTACAAAGTAATAACGGTGAAAAATGTCGGCTCGGATAGCATCAAAATAAGTAGCGTGACAACGAGCTGCGGCTGTACCGCGGCTATCGTCGCTACAAGCGCCCTTGCGCCGGGCGAGAAGACGGACGTTAGAATTCAGTTCAATCCAACCGGCTATATCGGAGACGTGACAAAGTACATATACATTTCAAACTCTGACAAAAAATTCCCCCTGATCACGGTAAAGATGACTGGGTACGTCGCCTACGCGCTGCAGCCTACTCCGAGCTATGTCCTTTTCAATAACGCCAGAGTTGGCAAAGTTGACAGTACGGAGATCGACCTTTCGAACACGACGGACAAGGAAATGCGCATCACAAAGGTAGATCTTCCGTCAAAGGAGCTGACATACCGGCTGAACAAGGTACTTCTGAAGCCGGGAGATTTCGCGAACCTTGAGATTTACCTTCACCCAACGAACTTAAGGGATATAGACGGATACATAGTGGTACATACGACTAGCGACAGACAGCCACAGCTACAGATGAGAGTTTTCGCGGGATTGGTGGGGAATTAGGTCAGGCGGTAGCCTGTTTCCTCTTGGTGAGGAAGAGAGGTTCGCTGCCGGAAGCGATAACATCCTCCGTTATCACGCACTTCGCTACGTCGGAACGCGACGGTAGGTTGTACATAATATCAAGCATCTTTTCCTCAAGGATGGACCTCAGGCCGCGGGCACCGGTTCCGCGCTCGACAGCCTTCCTGACGATGGCCTTCAGCGCGTCGTCCTCAAAATCCAGATCCACATCCTCAAGTTTGAAGAGCTTCTTATACTGTTTCACCAGAGCATTCTTAGGAAGCGTCAGGATGTCCTTCATCGCTTCTTCGCTTAAGGTATGAAGCGTCGTTACGACAGGGAGCCTTCCTATGAATTCTGGGATGAGACCGAACTTCAGCAGGTCATCAGGCTGGACAAGCGGAAGAATCTCGCTGACCGTGTCGTCTTTGACTGAGTGGATCTCCGCACCGAATCCAATCGGATTCTTGCTTACACGCCTCGAAATGATCTTCTCAATCCCCTCGAAAGCTCCGCCGCAGATAAAAAGTATGTTTCTCGTGTTCACGTTTATTAGAGGCTGCTCAGGATGCTTTCTCCCTCCGCGGGGAGGCACCCCGGCTGTTGTCCCCTCGAGTATTTTAAGAAGGGCCTGCTGTACTCCTTCGCCCGACACATCTCTCGTAATGGATGGCGTGTCACTCTTCCTCGCGATCTTGTCGATCTCATCGACATAGACGATCCCTCTCTCAGCCCGCGCGACGTCGTAGTCGGTGTTCTGGAGAAGGTGAACAAGTATGGTTTCCACATCGTCGCCGACATAGCCAGCCTCTGTCAGAGTAGTGGCATCGGCGATTGCGAACGGGACGTTAAGTATTTTGGCGAGAGTCTGCGCGAGGAGCGTTTTCCCCGTGCCTGTCGGACCGATCAGGAGGATGTTGCTTTTTTCGACCTCGGTGTCATCTTCCGCGTCGAGGCCGTGCGGAAGAGAAATTCGTTTGTAGTGGTTGTAAACAGCTACCGAAAGGATCTTCTTAGCGTGCTCCTGTCCGATCACATATTCGTCCAGCGCGGTCTTGATCTCCACCGGCGTCAGAGGGGCTTTCTCGGAATAGTCCTCCGAATGCTGCTTGTAAGCCGGAATGTTGCTTCTTAGTATTTCAACCGAATGTTCGACGCAAATGTCGCAGATGTAGACATCACCCGGTCCGGCTACAAGACTCTTGACTTCCTTGGCTTCGCGTCCGCAAAAGGAGCATCGCATCTCCTCTTGATGCTGTTTACTCATTAACTATTAATATTCCTTCTTGATATTCTTTTGTCGTTGGTTTTTCAGGTCCGCGATCACTGTAGGAACCGATATCGCGAACAGGACAATAAAGACGAGCAGAACAAGCAATAGCAAACTGCTCATATAATTCGTATTGACTCCAAATTAGTTTCACTTCTTTTTAGCTTCTCTTTTTATGAGAACGTTATCAATGAGACCGTATTTCACCGCCTCTTCGGCTGACATAAAATAGTCCCTGTCCGTGTCTTTTTCAATTTGAGAGAGATCCTTGCCGGAATGATGCGACAGAATCTCGTTCAACCGTTTCTTGGTCTTAATTACCTCTTCCGCCTGGATGCTGATATCGGCGGCAGTCCCTTGGAAACCGCCCCACGGCTGGTGGATCATGATTCTCGCGTTTGGAAGCGAAGTCCTCTTGCCTGAAGCTCCGCCTGCCAGAAGAACCGCGCCCATGCTTGCCGCAAGTCCCACGCATGTAGTGGCAATATCCGGCCTCACATATTGCATCGTGTCGTAAACCGCAAGGCCGGCAGAGACACTCCCGCCAGGGCTGTTGATGTAAATATTGATATCCTTATTGGGATCTTCGCTTTCGAGGAACAAAAGCTGAGCAATCACCAGACTCGCGACCGTATCGTCTATCGCGGTCCCGATGAAGATAATCCTTTCTCTCAGCAACCTCGAGTAAATATCATAGGCTCGTTCTCCCCTGCCGGTTTGCTCTATAACATACGGTATAGTCAACTGATTATAGATTTCAAACAGCGGATTCTCTTTTTGTCCGCCTTCGGGAAGCGTGTTATTCAGGTTGTCAGCTAGCATTTTTCAATCCTCGTGTTCGTGAGTCGGTGTTTTTTCAACTATTTTCACGTCAGCTTTGTCGACTATGAAATTGAACATTTCATTGAAAAGCAATTTATTCTTCACGTCGCTTGAACTCTTATAGAAATCGATCAACTTCGACTTATCGAGTCTGTACTTCGAAGCTTCGTCGTCCGCCGTCCGTTCGAGCACGGCATCGTCAACCTTCAGATTTTCTTTTTGAATTATCGCGGCGGCGAGAAGATTCCATTTCACCGCTCTGACGGAGGGTTCCCTGTACCGCTCCTTAACGAAGTCCGCATCGACATCCTTGTTGTTCGATTCCTTTTTCAATTCTTCGATCAGATCGTTCAGGTATTCGTCTACCATGCTCTCCGGGACTTCGAATTCATTCTTCTTCAGAAGCTCTTCGGCGATCTTGTCACGAAGCTCTTCTTCAGCCTTCTCTTCATAATAATGCTCGAGTTCCCTTTCGATGTCCTTCTTCAGGGCATCCAGCGTCTCCATTTTTCCGCCTGAGACTTTCTTAGCAAATTCGTCAGTCAACTCAGGCATCACAAATTTTTCCAGCTTCTTTACCTGTACCTTAAATGGCTTTTTGCCAGACGCCTGCCCCGCTTTATCGAACGTCTCGAGTTCCAGATTGAACTCGTCGCCTGCCTTCGCTTTCAGCAGACGTTCACGTATCTCACTTAGCTCGGGTGCCTTGCTTCTCAAGTCTATCTTATAATTCTCACGCCGCTGGCCTATCATTGGCACCCCTTGCGCGTCTATGACCTGGAGGTCTACCGTCGCTACTCCCTTTTCATCCTCGAGCGTTTCAGTCTCGGCCAGCTCCGCGTTTGACTCGCGTATATGAAATAGCTCGTGATCGACAGTCTCGGGAAGTATTCTGTACATCGCCCGCTCGAGCTTCATGTCGAGATAGTCTTTCGGTTCGATTTCCGGGACCACTTCGTATGTGAGAAGGAAATGCAGGGGCTCACCGGTCTTCCGGATATCGAGATTGTAGTCCACGACTCCGGCGATTTTAGTATTCTCTTTTTCAAAAATGTCTTTGACAATCTCGTTCACGATGTCGGGGATGGAATCCGCCTCGATCTCCTCGCCATACCTCTTCTTCACGATCTCTATCGGGGTTTTCCCCTTCCTGAACCCGGGAACGGCTGCCTTCTTTTGAAAGTCCATATAGGCCGAATCGAATTTATCTTTGACAAAGTTATCTTCAACCGTTGCAGTGACCTCGAGCTGTTTTTTCAGTCCACCAAGGTCTATGATCTTATAATCCACTTTCTTTCCTTTCCCGAATAGGTTCTTCGGTTTTCATATTTTCGTGCCTAAAGAACTCCTTGTGCCGTGCGGCCAAAAACCTTGGCGGATGAGCCGCCCGAGTCATTCGTAATCCACACTCCGGCGACAAATGCGTTTTCCAGCGGACGTGGGGTCAGATTCTGCTCAAAAGAAGCGTCAACCGCT
>JAJYOS010000020.1:0-2354 GCA_021796055.1 Bacteroidota bacterium | reverse complement strand
CTCGACAAATGTGGGTAGAGGGGGACTCGAACCCCCACGGGTTTCCCCACTAGCTCCTAAGGCTAGCGCGTCTGCCAATTTCGCCATCTACCCGCTATGGTACGTGCGGGTCTGTCTCCAAAAGCCGTGGGTCTCACAGGCTTGTCAATATAACTCTTGAACGCCCAATCTTCAAAGCAGCGAAATTGCCACAGAAACGACTGTTTAGGCGCATGGAGACTGCTGAATGGGGACGGAAGGAATGGAATTCGCTTCAAATTGCATCGATTCCATCAAAAACCAACCGCCTAACACAAAATCGACCAAGTTACTATTTGATGCTCACTGGAGGAATATGTTGCATTCAATCGCATTCCTACGGTATATTCCTTCTGGCATGTGAGTTATCTCAACCACTAATTGAATTTCACATCTTACGGAGAGCCCGTTCCATCCCTTACCAGCAATGGTAAGGGATTGGCAGTCATCTGATTGCCTTTTGCAAGAATTAGGCAAATGTTCATCTCGAACGGAGGCTCTGACAACAATGAAGAGAATTGGATTCGGATTCCCGACCGACTCTGTCGTAATCGGTATCGATAAGAATGGACGGGAGGATCAGGCGGATAAGTAACCCCTGAGAACTCTCGGAATTAAATACAATCGATCATTGATCATTCGAGGGGAAGATGAAAAAACGCGGGCAGAGCAAAGCAAAAAAAATACTCATCGTCGACGACGAAGAGGACATAGCGAGGCTGGTGGCGGATTTCATAAGGGAGATGGGATTTGAAGTCGCTTCGGCCAACGACGGCTGGGAGGCATTGTCAATCATTGAGTCCTTCAAGCCGGACATAGTAGTCTCAGACATTCACATGCCGAAGATCGACGGAGATGAACTTTACAGAAGGAAGGTGGCGGCGACTCCTTCATACTCGAAAAGATTTATCTTCATGACCGGCAGCGGGATCGATTTGGAGATGAGCCGCTTCCTGAGAAGTACGGGGTGCGTTGTACTGACGAAGCCGTTTGAATTTCAGGAGTTGGCGGACGTAATCGAGAAGAAGGTGGAAGAAATGCAAAGAGACGAAATCACGGGAAAGAGTTGATGACTCTCGGGTGTAATTAGCGAGATCATTTGGTTTCTCCTTATAAAATCAGGAGACGCGAGATCGGCTTCGGTTCGCTGACGAGCAGAAGAATTTGATTTACGTACTTCATTCGCTATTTTCTTCACGGAGCAAATGTGGACATAAAGTTTACCCAAATTTCATCCGTCGGCGAGTTTGGACTTATAGAGAAGTTCAATTCACTCGCTTCGCGGTTTGCCAATTCGAAAGTGCTTCAGACGATCGGCGACGACGCGGCCGTTATTAAACCGACCCCCGGCAACTTGTCTGTCGTCACCACCGACATACTGATCCAGAACGTTCACTTCGACTCTTCATACACCTCGATGAGACACCTGGGACAGAAGGCGGCAGCCTCGAATCTTAGCGACATCGCGGCGATGTCCGCCGTGCCGACAGCCGCATTCGTATCGCTCGGGATACACTCGAACATCAGCGTTGAGATGATGGAGGAGTTCTACGATTCGCTCACTAATGAATTAGGAAGATTCGGCTGCGTGGTTGCGGGAGGCGACACATCCGCTTCTCCTGTGGGGCTGATCGTAAACGTCACGCTGACCGGCGAGGTGGAACCAGAAAGACTGGCGACACGCAGCGGCGCGACGCCAGGCGATGTGGTCTGCGTTACGGGTGATCTCGGACGGTCTCACGCGGGCTTGAGGATCCTCCAGAGAGAGAAGAAGAAATATGTCGAAGCGGGCCAGCCCGCCGACTTCACACCAAACTTCGAAGGCTACGATTCGGTCCTGCAGAAACACCTGATACCGGAACCGCGGGTTGAACTATCCAGGAACATCAGCGAGAAAATTCACGTGCACTCGATGATCGACGTGAGCGACGGACTCATCTCGGACATGCTTCACATCTGCAAATCAAGCGGAGTATCCGCCGTCCTCGACGAGGAGTTCATACCTATCGATCCAATCACGAGGCGGACGGCAGAAGAGTTCAATGAGGAGCCGCTTGCCTACGCGCTTCGCGGCGGTGAAGATTACGAGCTTCTTTTTACGATCGCTGAAAACGATTTCCCAAAGCTCTATTCACTTGAAGGTTACATCAGACCGATCGGCAGGATAGAGGCGGGCGAGCCGAAAGTCACGGTGAAACGGAAAGAGGGGACGGCCGAAACACATTCGGACTTCGTTTCATATCAGCATTTCTCGAGAAGAAAATAGGGTCAGCTCGCAACCTTGGCCGCGATCGAAGCAACCTCTGCCGGGTTATCTGAGATTACCCCATCGAGAT
>JAJYOS010000574.1 GCA_021796055.1 Bacteroidota bacterium | reverse complement strand
TGTGCGGGATAGGATTGAGTGTGAGCCTTCCGGAATCCCGCGCGGTCGGATCACCGAGCTTCAACGCGGCATAACCGTGGGAAATCTCGTGTATGATGACGGAAAATAAAAGTATGGGGAGTATATAAAGTTCACTTAACATGTTTTCCTCGTGGGTGGAACTTGTCCAGCACCTCTTTTAGATAATTTCTGTCCAGATGAAGGTAAATTTGAGTTGTACCGATGTCGCTGTGCCCGAGCATTTCCTGGACTGCCCGGATGTCTGCACCGCCTTCCAGCAGGTGCGTGGCAAACGTGTGTCTTAGAGTGTGCGGGTGAATCCGCTTCCTGATATTGGCATTCCGGGCATATTTTTGGAGCATTCTCCAGACGGAGATCCTGGACAGTCTGCCGCCGCGGGCGTTCACGAAAAGGAAATCGCCGGCTCCGGACTTGTTAGCAGCGGCCTGCTTCTGTTGCAGCCTTGATCTAACCGATACATCATAACGTTCTATCCATTCCAGCGCAATATCGCCTATGGGCACAATTCGTTCTTTCGATCCTTTTCCAAATACTCTAATTATGTTCTCACTCTTAATTAAATCTCTTTTTTTGAGATTAACAAGCTCGCTGACTCTGACTCCCGTCGCGTACAAAGTTTCTATGATCGCCCTGTCGCGAACGCCGAGTTCTGAATCAACATCAGGAGCGTTGATGAGGCACTCGATTTCCTGGAGGTTCAACACCACGGGAAGTTTCCTCGAAGGTCTGGGACGCTCGAGGTTTGCCGTGGGATCTGCCTCCGACATTTTTCTTAGGACGAGGAAGCGGTGCAGGTTTCTAACTGCCGAGAAATTCCGGGCTATGCTGCTCTGCTTCAACCCCGTGTCGAACAGCCATCTGAAGTATGTCCTGACTTCAGCCCTCGAGACTTCGTTCAGTCCGGTCGCCCCGTGCGATTCCATGAACTGCGCATATCTGTTCAGATCGTTACGATACGACGCGAGACTGTTGTCCGACAATCCCTTCTCGAACTTCATCCATTCGAAGAAGAGATCGAGCTGATTGGAAATCTTGAGACTTAATTGGGGCACAGGCATGGCCAGCTTTTCTGTATGGCGGCTATTTTCCGCGGGGACGCCTTGTCCGTTTCGAGGTTGAAGCGGCCTTAGCTTTCTTCCCCTTCTTCGCCGAAAAGTGAATCTCGCCCGCCTCCTTGTGAACCGGCCCGTCGGTCCGCTCTTCGGCCTCACCCGAAACGGGCGTTTCCTCCACTGGAACGGCCGATTGAGGCTTCTCGGCTTCGTCCGACTGTGCGGCTGGCTTGACTGCAGATTTGCCCACCGTCTGCCCGGGGTACTCTATCCTCTTGTGGTAAATTCCCGAGAGGACAGCGAGGAAACTCTCCTTGATCTTTGTCAGGTCGTTAAAGGTCAGGTTCGTCTCGTCGAGTTGGCCTTCCTCGTATCTGCTTTTCACGATTTCATCGATCATCGCGTTGACGTTCTCGATAGACTTTTCTTGAATCGACCGGGTCGCGGCTTCGACGGAATCGGCCAGCATGACGATCGCCGTCTCCTTCGAACGTGGCCTGGGACCGTCATACCTGTAGTCATCCTCAATCACATCTCCCGTCGCGAACGGTCTCCTCAGAGCCTTTCCGTAGAAATACGCGACGAGCGTCGTGCCGTGATGCATCGGAATGAAGTCTATTATCCTCTGGGGAAGATGGTGTTTCTTCGCCAGCTCGATGCCTTCAGTGACGTGGGACACGACCATCTGAACGCTGATATCAGGGGGAAGCCATTCGTGTTTCGACTTGTGTGAGTCCATTGTGTTCTCGATGAAATACTCCGCCTTGAGTGTCTTCCCGATATCGTGATAGTACGCTCCGACGCGGGCAAGGATAGGATTTGCATTGACGGCCTCCGCGGCTTTTTCGGCAAGGGTGCCGACAATTATCGAATGATGAAAGGTGCCCGGCGCTTTCTGCGAAAGCTCGCGTAGAAGCGGCTGGTTGAAATCGGACAACTCGAGGAGCGTCAGGTCCGTCGCGATGCCAAAAACCCTCTCGAAGAAAATCAGGAGGCCGAATGTGATGATAGGCGAGAGGATCGCGTTCACCGCTATGAACGAAAATTCGGTCATGATGGCCGGCGCGTCTTCACCCTTCTGCAGTGAAATTGCGAAAGCGGCAATTCCGTAACCGATGAAAATAAAGACGAGACTCCTGAAGATCTGGGTCCTGTTCTTGATGTCCCTCACGGTATAAACCGCCAGGGCACCGGCGCTCAACGACGCGAATGCGGCGCTGAAGTCGTTCCCCTTCATCGCACCGACGAGGAGCGCGATTGCCACGGTCGTCTGGAAGGCCACCCTTGAATCAAATACTATCGCCATGATCATCGATGCGACCGGGACGAGGATGAGGTACTGGAGCGGCAGTTTCGACTGTGCCGTGAAGGCAAAGTACATCATCAACGCCTCGAATACGAAGAGCACCGCGACCAACGAAAGCATCTTGTTGTTGTAGAACAGCTTCCTCCTGAAAAGAAACAGATAGATGCTCAACAGGCCGATGATAACGAACACCATCAGGAACTTGCCAAGGAACTGCAGGATGATATCGGTTTTCCCCGTCCTCTCGCGCAGCGCTCTCTCCATTGAGTCGAGCTTGAGTTTTGTCTCCTTGGTTATCCGGTCGTGCTTTCCGATGATCCGTTCGTTTTCCTTCACGAAACCCACAGTCCTTGGAACGAGGTCGATCGCAGCGTTTATCTCGCGCTGCGTTTGTCCGCGGTTGTACATGAGACTTGGCAGAATCTGGGCGGCAATTGCACTTGAAAGTATCTCTGCCACAGTAGTGTCTCCCGAAAGCATGCTCGCAGTTGCCTGCTGCAGCTCATTCGACACGTCCTGAAGAGTCAGTACCTGATCCATCGGAACGGGCGTCTCGGCATTCCTGTGCCGTATCACGATGACCGACGAACCCACCTGGTCGCGCGGCCTGTCTATTATTCCGGTCTGGTAATCGGTAACGATGATGGACGTCACGACAGGCATCAACCCTCCGAGTCTTCTGAGCATCATCGGGGATTTGTACAGGCTGACCAGAAGCTCGTGCCACTCGGAGTTGGAGAATCTATACGGAAGGTTCTCCAGCGTTTGTTGAAGTGCAGCCGAATCCTTCGCAAAGGTTTTCCTGTTCCTGCTCCGTTCCGTTCTTATCTGCAATTCGAGCGCGTCCCTTACCTGGCCGATGAAAGACGCCACTGAATCCAGCCTGGATCTCGGTATCTCGATTTTGTCGAAGACGGGCTTCACGTTCGAAACCGCCTGCTTCACCTCCCTCTGATACTCGGCCTCGTCCTTGTAAATGGGGAATGAAAAGGGTGCAATCACATCCTCGTGGGTCCAGATTGTACCCACCTCATAATGTACCGTGAGTTGATTTTGCGACGGCGCGAGCAGAGTGATAACCAGCACAAGGCCGAAGAACAGCGCGACTTTAGCAATGATGCTCTTCTCAAAATCCGTCTCCCTCAGTCTGCGAAGCAGGTTTTTCAGCCTTGATCTCAGGTCGGTCATCGTCTATTGAACATGATTAGTTCGCATTTTGTAAACGAGCTCAAAGAATTCCGCGGCACCGTCGTCATCATTAGTCCTGCTGGTCACCCAGTCTGCCTTCTCTTTCAGCTCCGCGACGGCGTTCTTCATGGCAATTCCAACTCCGGCACGATCGAATGCCATGATGTCGTTCTGGAAGTCTCCGACCACCGCCACCTCATTCTTGCCTATTCTCAGATACTTCTCCAGATGTGAGAGACCTGTGGCCTTGGATTGGTTCTTGTTCTTGACCTCAAGGTACCACGTGCCGATTTCCCGTGAGCTTCTGTAGATACTGGTTCCGACCGTGGAGAAGATTCCGCCAACACGGCGAGCCAATGCCTTTGCGTCATTACGCGAGCTTGTGCCGACTATGATCCGGATTGTCCTTTCTGCGAACAGCCGCAGGTCGTCCGTTTCAACCGTATCAAGCTCCAGGCTCTCGATGTAGCCGGGGAGAATGACTTCAGATTCGCGCCTCACCATCCTGTCGTCCGTAAAGAGGGCAACAGACAGGAATTTGGCATCCGCCTCGTCCAGGATTTTCAGCACAATCCGGGGGCTAATACAACTGCAAAAGATGTTTTCGGTCCCATGCGGGCGGCGGACCAGTCCCCCGTCCATAGAAATAATCGGCGTTTCCATACCGAGGTCGTCCGCGATTCGCTCGGCTGACGAATGCGCCCGCCCGGTCATTATGGCAAGCTGCATTCCAAGTCCCTTGAGTCTCTGAACCGATTCCCAATTTTCTTGATCTTGCTCATAAGCTCCTTCGAAAAACGCAATAAATTTACCATTAAAGCCTAA
>JAJYOS010000573.1 GCA_021796055.1 Bacteroidota bacterium | reverse complement strand
TATCAGTTCTTCCGAACCCCCGCAAAGTACGGCCTGTTCGCCAAACAAATCGGTCTCGGTCTCATTCTTGAAGTTAGTTTTGATTACGCCTGCTCTGGTTCCGCCGATACCTTTCGCGTATGCGAGGGCGTACTCCAAACCTTTCTTCGTGTAATTCTGCTCGACCGCGATGAGGCAGGGGGTTCCCGCTCCCTGGGTGAATACCCTTCTTACCAGGTGACCCGGCGCTTTCGGCGCGATCATTATCACGTCCACATTCTTCGGAGGCTGGACCAGATTGTAGTGTATGTTGAATCCGTGCGCGAATGCCAGGACCTTTCCGGAGGACAGGTTCGGAGCGATTTCTTCTTCGTAGAGTTTCTTCTGAACCATGTCTGGGGCGAGTATCATAATGAAGTCCGCCTTGGCCGAAGCTTCGAACGGTGTCATGACCGGCAGTCCTTCGGCTTCCGCGGCCGCGCGCGATTTGCTACCCGGCTGCAATCCGACGACGACTTTAACGCCGCTGTCGCGAAGGTTAAGTGCGTGAGCGTGTCCCTGGCTGCCATACCCGATTATGGCTACTGTCTTGCCCTTCAGTATTGAAAGGTCTGCATCAGCGTCATAATAAACTTTCATCTGTAATTTCCTTTAGTTCTGGTTATTGTCTGATTTCAATGGTGACTGGGGAAATGTTGGATTGGTGGAGTATTGGAATGATGGAATGATTGGGGCGGGACGATTCGTATCACGTCGACTTTGGTTCTGTCGGGCGCGAGGCGAATCGGTAGCGCATTTCTTTTGGAAATGCGCTCTTCCGGTTACCCAATATTCCCCGCAGGGTCCTGCGGACAAAATTCCATTATTTCCACAGAAGTGGTCCTTTGGACAGTAATACATTATACTGTTCCTTCGAATTCCCTCTTGAGTGCTACGCGTCCGGTGCGAGCGATCTCCTTTATGCCGAATGGATCGAGCATCTTTATCATCGCGTCGACTTTCTGTTCGCTTCCAGTCGCTTCGATTGTAATCGAGCGCGGGCTGATGTCGATTATCTTGGATCGGAATATTTCGGATATCTGCATGAGCTCCGACCTCGAATTCCGGTTCGCGGCGACTTTTATCAATACCAACTCTCTCTCAACGTAGTTGTCGTAGGTGAGGTCGACCACCTTGGTGACATCGATAAGTTTGTTGAGCTGTTTGATGATTTGCTCGATCACATCGTCGTCGCCCTTAGAGACGATGGTGACTCTTGCGACCGAATCGTCTTCGCTGGTTCCGACGGAGATGCTGTCGATATTATATCCGCGGGCGCTGAAAAGTCCCACGATTCTGTTCAATGCGCCGAACTTGTTCTCTACTAGGATGGATATCGTGTGTTTTTTCACTTCACGGCCTCCGAATGAGCCTTTGCCATTTGAAGCTCCTTGACTGATTTTGGATAGTCGATTATCTGTGCCACGGTACCGCCGCCAGGAATCATCGGGAATACGTTGTCTTCTTTGATGGTTCTGAAATCGATTATCACAGGGCGGTCGTTTATCTTCATTGCTTCCTTGAGCGTCGGGACGACTTCTTCAGTCTTGTCTGTGATGAATCCCGCACCGCCGAAGGCCTCGGCCAGTTTCACGAAGTCGGGGTTGTTCCCGAGAGTTACGTGGCTATACCGCTTCTTGTAAAAGAGATCCTGCCACTGTCGTACCATTCCGAGGTAGCCGTTGTTCAATATCACTATCTTAAGAGGGAGCTTGTTGGAAACAGCGGTCGCCATTTCCTGTATGTTCATCTGGATGCCGCCGTCGCCGTTGATGCTGAAGACGGGCCTGTCTTTCACGCCGAAAGCTGCTCCCATCGCGGCCGGGAAGGAAAATCCCATTGTCCCGAGCCCGCCGGATGTTATGTTCGACCTGGGATTGAGGAATTTATAGAACTGGGCGGCCCACATTTGGTTCTGACCGACATCTGTCGTGATTACCGCATTCCCGTTCGTCATTTCATAAATTTTCTCAATCACAAATTGGGCTCTTATCTCGCTCCCATTCTCATATCTGAGCGGATGCTCCGCTTTCCAGTCCTCGATCTGTTCCAGCCATTCCTTTGTATCGAGAGTGTTCACAAGAGGAGTTAGCCTTTCTAAAACGTGACGCACATCGCCGACTATCGGCACGTCCACCTTTACATTCTTGCTTATCGCTGAAGGGTCGATGTCTATATGTATTTTCTTTGAGTTGGGCGAGAACATCGCAGGGTTTCCGGTAACACGGTCGTCGAAGCGCGAGCCTATCGCTATCAGGCAGTCGCACTGATCCACCGCAATATTCGAGTACCAGGTCCCGTGCATGCCGAGCATTCCCATCGACAATTTGTCGTCGCCGGGGTACGCTCCAAGCCCCATAAGAGTCATTGCCACAGGGGCATTGAGCTTTTTCGCGAGGTTGTAAAGTTCGGCTGACGCGTTCGAGTTTATTACACCGCCGCCGACATAAAGTACCGGCTTGCGTGATGCGTTTATGATTTCCACAGCTTTGTTTATCTGTCCCATGTGCCCGAAGTAGAACGGGTGATATCCGCGGAGCTTAACCTCCTTCGGATAAAGGAACGCGGCTTTCGAGGCCATTACGTCTTTGGGCATATCCACGACGACGGGGCCCGGCCTCCCAGTGGAGGCGATATGGAAGGCGGCCTTGATTGTCCATGCCAGCTGCTTTACGTCTTTCACGAGGAAATTGTGCTTCGTTATCGATCTGGTGATTCCAATTATATCGGCTTCCTGGAAAGCATCGTTGCCTATCAAATTAGTCGACACCTGACCGGTGAAGACGACGAGCGGCACCGAATCCATGTGGGCGTCCGCGATTCCGGTTACGGTATTTGTGGCTCCGGGACCGGAGGTCACGACAACTACTCCGACCTTTCCTGTAGCCTTCGCGTATCCTTCAGCGGCATGGACAGCGCCTTGTTCATGGCGAGTCAGTATATGTTTTATGTGCGACATGTCGTGCATCGCATCATAGACCCCGATTACCGCTCCACCCGGGTAACCGAAGATGTATTCGACATTTTCTTCGATCAGGCTCTTAACGAATATCTCCGCGCCTGTCATTTCGTTGGTGCTCATAATGTGTCTCCGTATTTTGTTATGATATTGACCATGGTCCGCATTTCGTTGTCCAAAAATCTTGGACCAGATCATCACTTATTAAAACGGCCTCAAACGCCTCGGCAAAGCCTTGGGCTTTAGGCTATTCCCGTCGATGTAAATGGATTCTTGTTAGGTTCGCGCTCTCGGGGAATAACCTTCGGCTATTTAGCTAATAATGCCGAGTAGGATATTCCCCTCGCTTAGAAGGAGGAGAACTAGAATGGAAATTAGGGAAAGGAGGCCAAGAAGATTTGAATCGATTGGGTTGGTTAAGGGCAGCGAAACAGTCTTCGCCGCCATACTAGAGCCATATGTAGGTGCGTTCTCGTTCATATCTTCTTTTATAAAGTATACGGAATCGGTTCCTCGATGTCAATACTAGGGTCGGAGAAATTTCATTAAATCTTTAATTGTTCGGGAGTTGAAGATTGGAGTATTGAGCTATTTTGAAGCGTCTAGGCTGCAACTGATTTGACCGCATCCTCCTCTAGAATATGTCTGGATTCCAATCGGATCCTTCCTTATAGTGAATTGCCGCCGGTTGCCGGGGAAAACCGTCGGTTTGTTTCTCAGTGGAGCCGTTAATAACTTTTTTGGCCACTTAAAGATTTTACAGACGAGGAGTATAAATGTACGGGGATAAGAGAAGAATCCTATGGGTTGATGATGAGATAGAGCTTCTAAAACCGCATGTCATCTTCCTTCAAGACAAAGGCTTTCACATAGATACCGCGACTAATGGCCAGGATGCAATAGAGCTTGTGAAGCAGAATCTCCGCGATGAGACTTTCGATCTCATTCTTCTGGATGAGATGATGGCTGGAATGGGCGGTCTAAGCACGCTTGAGGTCATAAAAGAAATCGCACCTGAAATTCCGGTAGTAATGATAACAAAGAACGAAGCTGAATCGCTTATGGAAGAGGCCATCGGTCAGAAGATAAGCGACTACCTGACGAAACCGGTTAACCCGAGCCAGATTCTCATGACCGCAAAAAAAATTATCGATGGTCATAAAATCGAAGGAGAGAGAGTCTCGAGAGACTACGTGTCTGAGTTTAGACAAATCGCCTCGGACATAGATGCCGACCTCAACTACGAGCAATGGGTAGACATCCACCAGAAGTTGACTTACTGGGAGCTTGAGATCGATGAGCATCCTGAGACTGGCTTAAAGGAACCTTTGATGGATCAGCGCCGGGCGGCAAACGCGGCATTCGGAAAGTACATCGACGGCGTCTACAAAGATTGGGTCAAAAAGAAAACCGACAGGCCGAAGCTTTCGCACGAGG
>JAJYOS010000572.1 GCA_021796055.1 Bacteroidota bacterium | reverse complement strand
CAATCTCCGAAGTGTCCCGTTCCATCACAAAGACCGGACTCGTCGAAAGGCTTTCTGTCTTCAACGCCTCCATAAAGAATGACTTCGGAGTCAAATCCCCGAAGATAGCAGTCCTCGGACTGAATCCGCACGCCGGGGAGAACGGCTACATAGGGAACGAGGAGGTTGAGACCATAAGGCCCGCGATCGAGGAAGCTAACTCGATGAAGATCGACGCCAGAGGGCCCTACCCTGCTGACGCTTTCTTCGGCACCTACAGAGACGGGATGTATGACGGTGTCTTCGCGATGTACCACGATCAGGGATTGATACCATTAAAGATGAGATCGTTCAGCACCGGAATTAATTTCACCGCAGGGATCAGCATCATCCGAACTTCCCCCGATCATGGAACGGCATTTGATATAGCGGGTAAAGGAATTGCCAATCCTTCGAGCACGATCGAGGCGATAAAACTCGCACTGGACGTTTCTAAGAACAGAAGAGCTGCGAGAGGATAGGCGGGACGATCCATACGAAGACGCTCTTGTATCACCAGGAAGTGGATCTATTCGCTTTACCGGCAGAGTCGGTACCGCCATACACCGCCTCGGCAGCGATATACGATCACATGATGAAGGAAGTCAACTATCTAGGCTGGGCCCGATATCTCACGCAGCTCATGAAAGTAGCGGGGCTGGACTCACGCCGATCGAAAATCAAAGGACAGAAACTCTGTGAGTTCGGCTGCGGTACAGGCAACATTTGCCTGGTCCTGTCAAGACTCGGCTTCGAAGTTACGGGGATCGACAGTTCAAGTGAAATGCTCCAGGTGGCCGGGCAGAAAGTTGCCAGAAGGCGCGACAACCTTCATCTTGTCCTAAGCAACATGGTCACTTACACAGGCGCGGAGAAATTCGACCGGGCGGTCTGCGTCTACGATAGCATGAACTACATCTCCAACATCGAATCTGTCGGGCAGTTTTTCCAAACAGTTTTCGGGAGCCTCAAACCAGGCGGCGTCTTCGTATTCGACGCGAGTCTCGAGTCCAACTCCCTGAACGATGCGTCTCTCTTTGTCCAGCGAGGGAAACACAAAGGCATTTATTATCATCGCAAATCGCATTATGATCCAAAGGCAAGGATACATACCACCTTCGTCCGAATAATGAAGGATAGCAAGGTAGTCGAGGAAATCCACAGAGAGTACGTCTACGATCTTGATGTCATAAGACATCTCTTCGCGCAGGCGGGCTTCGAAGAAAGGTTCGCCGCCGGCGACTTCACTATGCTTGAGGCGAACAACAAGTCAGAAAGAGTCCACTTTGTATTGGTGAAACCATCACATGATTAACTGTAAGAATGTCTCATTCGCCTTCGACGACCACGTTATTTTCACTGACGTCAATCTCTCGATTGAGAAAGGCGAATTTGTTTATATAGTCGGAGAGACCGGCTGCGGAAAAACCACTCTAATGCGGTTGCTTTACATGGACATCATGCCAACATCCGGGACCGTCAGGGTGGACACATTCTCGTCTTCTCTAGTCAGAAAAAGAAAGCTGTACCAGCTCAGGAGGAAACTCGGGATAATATTCCAGGATTATAAGCTGCTGGATGACAGATGCGTGTATGAGAATATTACATTCGCTCTCCAGGCGGTCGGCTTCTCAAGCCGCGACATGAAGATGCAGGCGATACAGGCTCTTACCCAGGTTGGGTTGATCCACAGAAGGAATTCCCCTATCGGTGAGCTATCGGGAGGAGAGCAGCAGCGGCTCTCCATCGCCAGGGCGATCTCCAAGGATCCTATAGCGATATTGGCGGACGAGCCGACGGGCAACCTCGATCCGGCTACGTCGGCAGATATCCTGACACTGCTCAAAAAAATCAACCTGGGCGGGACGACCATTCTTCTCGCGACACACAACTATGAGCTCATCAGAAAATTTCCCGCGAGGACAATCGCGATACGTAACTACAAGTGCGAGGAACTTGACCCGTTTTCGCTCTGATACCGCTGCTCAATTAGCGGTAGATAGGACACGGATGTTACAAGAATTGAAGAGCCCAAATCTTAGTTGGCAACTAGCTCCACTCTTTTCACTTCCGCAACCCTGTGGAGCACGGCCCTTTCAACGCCAGCCCTGAGCGTCATCGGCCGCAACGGACAGACGGCGCATGACCCGAGGAATTTCACGCGAAGGATGCCGTCCGGATCCAGCCGCACAAACTCCACGGACCCGTTGTCAATAGATAGGAACCGGTTGGCATCCACGAGCACTTCATTTATCCTGCTAATAATTTCGTCTGAGACTTCCACCATCTACTCACATCTCTATTTCAATTTTCGGTTTGCTCGCCGCCGACATATTCGAGATGCTTATCTGTGCCGCCAGCTTCCTTGCCACGGACTGAATCATCTTTGCCTGCTCAGATTCCGGCTCTGTCAGGACAATCGGCCTGCCGGTATCGCCACCTATCCTGATTGGCGTGTAAATCGGTATCTCGCCAAGGAATGGGACGCCGAAAGTCTCGGCAGTTTTCTTTCCACCGCCATGGCTGAAAATGTCTTCACGCTGACCGCAATGCGAGCAGATAAAGTAGCTCATGTTTTCAACAACGCCTGAGATCGGGACGTTCACCTTCTGGAACATCCTGACGCCACGCCTAACGTCGGCCAGAGAGACATCCTGAGGCGTTGTAACTATCACGGCCCCGGTGAGCGGAATGGTCTGGACGAGAGTCAACTGCACGTCGCCCGTCCCGGGAGGAAGGTCGAAAATCATGTAATCAAGTTCTCCCCAAACCACATCAGTTAAGAACTGCTTCACGGCGCCGCTCGCCATCGGACCGCGCCATATCATGGGCGTTTCGGTATCGACGAGGAACCCGATTGACATCATCTTAATGCCGAATTTCTCGATAGGGATAATCTTAAACCTGTTCTCATCAATCCGTTCGGTTTCCGGTTTGTCCGTGACTCCAAGCATTAACGGAAGCGATGGCCCGTAAACGTCAGCGTCCACGATACCAACTTTAGCCCCGTCTTTCGCGAGAGCGACGGCCAAATTCACGGCTACTGTAGATTTTCCAACTCCGCCTTTGCCGCTCGCTACCGCAATCGTATTCTTCACGCCCGGAAGGATCTGTTCCTTGACTTGATTCGACTGCCCCACGACCTGACTCGTCATCACGACATTTATGTCGCCCTTGAAACCCAACCTCCTGACTTCTTCTACCGCCTGTTTCTTCATGTCATCTCTAACAGGACAGGCAGGTGTTGTCAGCTGAATCTCGATGTCCACCTTGTGGTCAGTCAACTGAACGTTCTTCACGAAGCCCAAAGATACGATGTCCTTGTGCAAATCGGGATCTTTTATATTTGCAAGAACTCCGATTATTTCATCTCTTGTCATTACAATTTCTCCAATCGTTCCTTTGGTTAAAAACCTTCTGAATTTACCGCTCACTCATAACGTTTACAAACCACGCGAATGTCTCGGCGGAGCGACACGCAAGAAGCCGATCCAGAAAGGATGAGAAAGAATTATGTAGATAATGAACTGCCCTCGACCGCTAATCTGGAAACTTCTTCGAGCTCCCCTGAGGAAGGATTATTCTGGTGATGGTATTTGTAAAGAGAGTATCGAGCTCGATTGTCCCGACATATGGGACGAATCCTATCTGACGCGATCTGACTATTATATAGTCGCGAATCTTGGAATCTTTCGGAGCCGCATAGTCCAGTTGGAACACTGAGAGTTTGAATTTCTTCGCTTCCGACAGCAGCGCAGTGGAGCGCTGATCCTCCAGACTGTCGTTCCTGAGGCGGTATGTGTCTGTGTGAAAATCATAATAGCCCATGAGTCCTTCCACCGCGATGCCATCAATGTAGTTACCGATCTTCTGAATAATCGGGCGCACGCCATCGGCTATAATATCGCCATTCCCTTCGACGCGCCGCACCTGCCTCACAAGAGAGACCGCGCACGAATCCATATTTGGATACTCTTCAAGAGCGCCAGCAAAGTCTAGGAACACTCCGCAGAAGCCTTTTCTCATGACTTCGGGGACGCGTTCCTGCGCGACAATTCTTTCCCACATTGGATTGCACAGATCAACATAGTACCTGTCACGCCAATTCGGATCGGGCGAAAGCATGATCGAAGTATCGACAAGACTGAAATAAGCACGGTAAGTCTCTACCTCGCCCACATTGAGGTATGCTATCGGGATGCACCCCATAGACTTGAGTCTTGTGAGATCCGCGGAATCATAATTAGCCGGATCAAGCACAACCATGTTAAACTTAGCTAGCTGATCGAGGGAGCGGTTCGCGTAATAAACCACTGCAAAAGTCTCGACATCGCCGAGAGGTTTGCTGCAGGGAGAAGAGTTCTTCACCTGCGCAGTTGCAGGTAAATGCATCAGGAGTAGTAAAACTACTATTCTCTTCACAGATCGGAA
>JAJYOS010000019.1 GCA_021796055.1 Bacteroidota bacterium | reverse complement strand
GGCTCTCGTCGCCAGACAAATGGGAAAAGTTTGCGTTGCTGGCTGCTCGGCGCTTGATATAGATTATTCAACCCACACGATGAAAGTTGGCGGAAGGACGATAAAGGAAGGCGATTGGATTTCTATCGATGGGACGACCGGCGAAGTGATTGAAGGCAAAGTGCCGACGAAACCTTCGGAGGTACTGCAGGTATTGATCGACAAGACGCTCGACCCGAAGGACGCGCCGGTGTACCAGGAGTTCGCGAAGGTGCTCGCCTGGGCCGATAAGTACCGTACGTTGAAGATTCGTACAAACGCGGATCAGCCTGACCAGGCGTCGAACGCGGTCGCATTCGGCGCCGAAGGCATCGGCCTCTGCCGCACCGAGCACATGTTCTTCGGTGAAGGAAAGATCGGTCCGATGAGGGAAATGATCCTTGCCGACACGCTGGAGGCGCGGAAGGCCGCACTCGAGAAGCTTCTCCCGCTGCAACGCAAAGACTTCGAAGGCATATTCAAAGCGATGGGCGGTCGCCCGGTTACCATCAGGACGCTGGACCCGCCATTGCACGAGTTCCTTCCGCACGAAGAAAAAGCTCAGCGGGAACTCGCCGACCAGATGGGCATCAGCTATGAGAAAGTTCATCAGAGAGTCGAAGACTTGCACGAATTCAACCCGATGCTCGGCTTCCGCGGATGCAGGCTTGGAATCATCTATCCTGAGATAACCGAGATGCAGTCACGCGCCATATTCGAGGCCGCCGCCAATGTCCAGAAAGAGGGGATGAAGGTGGAACCAGAGGTGATGATTCCTCTCGTCGGAAATGTCAAAGAGCTCGAGAACCAGGCTTCGATCGTCCGCAAAGCTGCCGCCGAGGTCATGAAGGAAACCGGCGCAAAGTTCACCTATCACGTCGGAACCATGATCGAAATTCCGCGCGGCGCTCTGACCGCCGACGAGGTGGCCAAGGTTGCCGAGTTCTTTAGCTTCGGCACTAACGACCTTACGCAGACGACACTTGGCGTCAGCCGTGACGATGCGGCGAGATTCCTGTTGCCCTACACCGAGATGGAAATCTACGCTAAGGATCCTTTCGAGGTACTGGATCGCGTCGGTGTCGGTTCCCTGATGCAGATCGCAAGGGAAAAAGGGCGCTCGGTGAAGCCTGATCTGAAGATCGGTATTTGTGGAGAGCACGGTGGTGAGCCTTCGTCCGTCGAGTTCTGTCACATGATCGGCCTCAACTACGTGAGCTGTTCGCCATTCAGGGTGCCGATCGCGCGCCTGGCCGCGGCACGCGCGGCGCTGGCATATCCGGTGGCTCAGACAAAGAAGGCCTCGAAGAAGCCTGCCAAGAAATCGGCAAAGAAGGCTTCTACAAGGTCGAGAAGATAACAAAACCGTAGTCCCGTCCGTCCCTCGCACAGCGAGGGACGGACCAACTAATTCAAACAAAGGGATTATGAAAGAATGAAACTAACAGATTTCAAGTATGCGGTACCAAGAACGCTGATCGCCAAAACACCGGCCCAGCCCCGCGACCACGCGCGCATGATGGTACTTGACAGGAAAACACAACAGATCGAAGACAAGGTCTTCCATGAGATTGCCGACTATTTCCAAAAAGGAGACTCCCTCGTAGTCAACGAGACGAAGGTGTTCCCGGCAAGGCTCCTCGGCAGGAAAGAAAAGACCAACGCGAAGATCGAAGTACTTCTTCTGCGTGAATTGAACCACGAGGAGGGAATATGGGATGTCGTCGTGGAGCCGGCGCGAAAGGTCAGGATCGGGAACAAGATTTATTTCGATGACGAGAAGATCCATGCCGAGGTGATCGACAATACGACCAGTCGCGGCAGGACCATCAAATTCAACTTCAAAGGAGACATCTACAAGATCCTGGATAAGATCGGACAGATGCCGCTCCCCCATTATATAAAGCGCGATCCGACCGAGAAAGACAAGGAAGATTACCAGACTATATACGCGAAGGTGGTTGGCGCCGTTGCGGCTCCGACAGCCGGACTCCATTTTACTAATCGTCTCTTTACAAAGCTTCATAACAAGGGAGTGAAAATTCTTCCTGTGGTTCTCCACATCGGTATAGGGACTTTCAGAACCGTGGATGTGGAAGATCTTACGAAACATCGTATGGATTCCGAATTTTACGAGGTCCCGCTGGAGACGGCGAAGGCAATCAACCAATCCATCGACAACAAGAGGAACGTCTTTGCGGTCGGGACTTCCGTTGTGCGTGTGCTCGAATCGAATGTCACAACCGACAACCACGTGAAAGCAGGCAGGGGGTGGACCGATAAATTCATTTACCCGCCGTATGACTTCAAAGTCGTGGATCATATGGTTACTAATTTCCATTTGCCTGAGACCACGCTCATTATGCTCGTCAGCGCCTTCGCCGGTCATGAGTTTCTCATGAAAGCGTACAAGAAGGCAATGAAAGATGGATACAGATTTTACAGCTACGGCGATTCAATGCTGATACTGTAAATGGGGAAGAAGATCGGTGTGATAATCCCCGCGGCTGGAGCTGGGCGGCGGCTCGGGGGAGTGTCCAAACCGCTGATTGAGGTTGGCGGTAATCCGGTTGTGCTCAGGCTGCTTAACCTTTTCTGCAGACTCAAGAACGTGTCGAAGATATGCCTCGCCGCTCCGGTGAGCAACCTTGCGCAGTTCAAATCGATAGCCGCATTGCCGGAATACCGGTCGTTGATTGAGATTGTCGAAGGGGGTGCCGAGCGGTCTCTCTCCGTGAAGACGGCGTTTGAGGCGATCCAGGGATCTCTTTCCGATGACGATTTGGTTTGCATCCATGACGCGGCGAGGCCCCTCCTTTCAACAGAAGACCTAGATAGGGTGATAGATGCCGCGTGGAATCATCGCGCGGCTTTCCTTGCCTCCCGGGTCAAAGATACGCTCAAGCTTGTCGACGATGAAGGGTTCTGCGCATCAACTATCGACCGCTCCAGAATCTTCGCTCAAACACCGCAAGTAATTAGGGCGGGCCTTCTAAGAGAGGCCTATGGGAAGACAACCGATTATTCGCGGATCACTGATGAAATAATGCTCTTGGAAGAGCTGGGTGTCAAAGCCTTTGTCGTGGAGCCGCTTCACCTAAATTTCAAAATTACTACTTCCGAGGACCTTGATCTCCTGAAGAGGATCCTTTCCTGACGAACCTCGAGCTCAGGAAATCAGAGGGGAGAGTGTTTCTTCCGTCGCTTAGCGCCCGACCTAATTCCTGTCCCAGTTTATTCGTGAACACATCTCGCTGATCCGCGGTAGTTTCAAGCTTCAAAGCTACTTCTCCATCTTCTACGAACTTTCCGATCGCTTCTGGAATCGGACGGGCGCCGGTTTCGTAAGTAAGGTAGGCAGAGCCGAAGAAGTGTACCAGCTTATCGCTATCGCCCCAGTAATCCTGCGGGGAATCCGCGTAGATATATCTCGGCAGTTTTTTGATGCGCGCCTGCGCGTCTGACGAGTCTTCCGCCGGGAGCGGCAGCTTGATAACGCCGATAATCGGGAAAGATGGCGTGATGTCAGTCCTGTTTAGCGTGGCGATAGACGAGGCGAGTAGTGCGGTGCTGATCTTGTTGTTAGAAAGCTCCATCGCCTTAAGGTAAATCATATCGATATGATGAAGCTCTTCTTCTCGATTGTGCGTGACGGGCGGGAGTTTTATCCTGATATAATCGCGCAACTCCTGAGTGACGGTTATGATTCTTGGGCTGAAAATTTTGTTCAGAAACTCAAACTGCGCCGACGCATTACCGGCGAAGAGCAGAAGGATGGCTGGAAGCAAGGCGAGGTGGTAAAGTCGAATCTTCAAGTTTGCAGCACACCCACATTAAATCGGCCGATTTCAGGGTTATTGTCAGCGATGCTGATTGCGAGCGAAATCGTCTCCCTTATTTTTGCCGGATCAATTATCTCATCGACCCACAGCCTCGCGGCAGCGTAGAGCGGGTCCATCTCTTCATTATAGCGCTTCGTAATCTCATCCAACAAGCTTTTCTGCTCTTCAGCGGAGATCTTCTTGCCGCCTCGCTCCATCTGCTGCACCCTGATACTCAGGAGTGTTTGGCTGGCCTGCTCGCCGCCCATCACGGCGATTCTGGACGATGGGAGCGCAAAAATCAAGCGTGGATCGTAAGCCTTTCCGCACATCGCGTAGTTGCCCGCCCCGAAACTGTTTCCGATTATGAAAGTTATTTTAGGCACTGTTGAATTTGCGACCGCGTTTACCATCTTCGCGCCATCTTTTATGATTCCGCCTCTCTCGGCTCTTGTTCCTACCATGAATCCTGTAACGTCTTGAAGAAATACGAGTGGTATCCGCTTCTGGTTACAGTTCATAATGAACCTTGCGGCCTTGTCCGCGCTCTGCGAGTAGATTACTCCTCCGATCTGCATCTCTGAGGAACCATCTGGCTGTTTTGACTTGACGATGGTTCTCTGGTTGGCAATGATGCCAACTGCCCATCCGTCAACCCTGGCGTATCCGCAGATGATGGACTTACCGTAAGTGGCTTTGTATTCGTCAAAATCGCTGGCGTCGATTGTCCTCCCCAACAGTTCGTACATATCGTAAGGCTTCGAGCGTTCTTCCGGTATGATTCCATAGATTTCTTTTTGATCGAACTTTGGTCCTGAGGAAGCTATTCTGTCAAAACCAGCCTTCGCCGGTGCCCCGAGTTTTGAAATGAGGCCGCGGATCAGATCCAAAGCTTCTTCGTCCGATTTCACCTTGTAATCGGTTATACCCGAAATAGAAGAGTGAGTTTCGGCGCCTCCGAGACTTTCCGTGTCGGTATCTTCGCCAATTGCGGCTTTTACTAGGTAAGGGCCAGCCAAGAACACGCTGCCGGTGCCTTCAACGATTATTGATTCATCGCTCATGATAGGAAGGTAGGCGCCGCCGGCGACACACGGTCCCATCACCGCCGCAATTTGCGGAACGCCCATGGAGCTGAGCACGGCATTGTTGTAGAATATTCGTCCGAAGTCGTCCTTATCCGGGAAAATCTCTGACTGCATCGGAAGAAAAACGCCTGCCGAATCGACTAGATATACTATGGGCAGCCGGTTCTGTATCGCAATCTCCTGGGCGCGGAGATTCTTCTTTATCGTCATAGGAAAATACGCCCCCGCCTTGACGGTCGAATCGTTCGCAACTATTACGACTTCTCTGCCGTGAATCTTGCCGATGCCGGTTACGATGCCTGCCGACGGGGCGCCGCCATGCTCCGCATACATGTTATTCGCGGCAAGGCTCCCAACTTCCATAAACTGGCTGTTGGCGTCAATGAGACTCGCGATTCTTTCACGTGGCAGCATCTTGCCCCTCTTTTTCTGACGTGATGCCGCCTCATATCCTCCGCCCAAATGTGCTTTCTCGATATATTCGTTTAGTTTCGCAAGGATGTCGAGACTTGCAGCACGGTTTTTTTCGTATGACGCGTCATGCTGGATCTTGGTACCGCATTTACTCATATCGGTCGCCTCGAGTATTTAGTCTAATAGAAGAATATTCAATGGGGACCGCTTTTCCAAGAACGGCAGTAGGACTGCCGACCGCGCTATCCGACGAATCAGCTCAGAAAACAACGTAAGAAGAATTATTTCGGCATCTTATGGGCACTAAGTTCATTGACAAAATGGCGTCAGGGTTCTATATTCTTATTCGTAAAGATGCAGCACAAATCACCGCACGAAAAATCTGCCTCAGCAAAGCTGACGTTTCTTGTATTATCCGATACAGAAAAGCCGTCGCGGAGTTTCAAGGCATCAAAGTTTCAGCTGGCGATTATTGTTCTTTTTGGAATTGTGGCTATAGGCGGGATTAGCGTGTTGATACTGATAAATACGCCGCTGGGAGAATTGATCCTCCCGTCGTACTTCAGTACGCAAGCCGAGCAAATTCAGAAAATCCGCGTTCTAGAGACCCAGGTGGATGATGTCCAGCAGCAGTTGACATACTTGGCTGCTTACAATCTGAAGCTCAGAGAGGCCCTTGGCGATACGGGAGAGTTTGGCGCGACTCCTTCATCGGCAGCGCAACCACAAGCAGGAGCCGGAAGTGTTGAGCAATCGCCTCCCAGCCTTCCTCTGCAGAGCGAGCCATCCGCTTCAGTGCCGGCACAACCAATGGCTGAGGTGAACGCTAGTTTTGCCCCCTCGAGCGCCTCGGGAAGCAGTATTTTTCCGCTGACGATGCCCGTTCAAGGCTTCATCACCCGTGGAGTGAATTACGCGACTCAGCATTACGGAATTGACATCTCGGCCCAGGAAGGTGAGCCGATCGTCGCACCTGCACCAGGCGAGGTTGTGTTCTCGGATTGGACCCTTACGGGAGGGAACACTCTGATAATAGCACATCCAGGAAATTTCATGACTGTATACAAGCATTGTGAGAGAATTCTTGTTCCAGTTGGTACGAAGGTGTCCAGAGGAGAAGCGATAGGGCTGGTAGGTTCCACTGGAACGACCAGTACCGGTCCGCATCTTCATTTTGAGCTGTGGCATGATGGAAAGAATTTGAATCCGGAGAACTATTTACTAACGAAGAACTGACATGGCAAAAGAAGAAGCACAGATCAACATAATAGCGCATGGCACGCGCTTCGAAGGAAAAGTAACCAGCCCCGGAAGCCTCAGGGTGGACGGACAGCTAAGCGGTGATGTCTCTTTGACCGGAGACCTCGTGATCGGAGCGAACGGTGATATTACCGGAAACGTAGAAGCCCAGACTGTGACGGTCGGAGGAAAAGTCACCGGTAATATTACAGCGAAGGCGAAACTGGTTCTGGAAAATAAGGCGAAAATTAAGGGCGACATCCGCGCCGCGAAGCTCGTCATCGATGAAGGAGCTATCTTCGATGGAAAGTGTGATATGAGCGGAGAGAAACGCCCTGATCAGAAGGGCGAGTTGTTCAGGTGATTTGTGCGGCGGGCGAAGAAGAGCCAGGGCCTGGCTCAGACTTATAGGCAGTTAGGTCCCTACATGGGGCTCGGCACAGAATTGGCCGCGTCCGTCGCTGGTATGCTTCTCATAGGTTATTTTCTTGATGAACATTTCAATACATCGCCATGGTTGCTCTTGACCGGAGCGGCAATAGGAATGGTAGGCGGTTTTTACAATTTCATTAGAGAAGTACAAAAGTTAGGTAAGATTGATACTAGGAAAAGAAGCTGATCCCAAACTGCGAATGATGCGCAGACAGATGGTCAGAGTAGTTATGATCGTCGTTATAACGTTTGGGCTACTTTCAGTTTTGATAGTATCAAGATATGCCGACAGCCGCTTCGCTGGGTCTTACTTTCTTGGCGCGTTGCTCGGTGTAGTTAACGGTGCCGTAGGTTTTGTCACGATAGAAAAATTCATCGACAAGAGCACCCTTGTATTTCTAAAGGGGGTGTTCCTCGGAATGGGAATCCGCCTAGCTCTCCTCTTTGGCGTGTTTATATTCCTTTTCGAAGTCATTCATGTCAGCATAAGCGGTATGGTTTACGGCCTTATCGTTTTTTACTTCACCATGACCGTACTTGAAGTTGTTTTTCTGAACAAAAGAATTGCGCTGAAGAAGCCGACAAGGGAGAATAAATAGTGATCTTCGGACTCGTGACAGACTCCACTGCGAGCTCAATAGTTGCCGGTGCGGCTAAAACCGTTGTGGATACGGCCAGGGCGGTCGCATCACAGGCAAGTGACGCCGCAAGCGGTAACTGGATAATCGAACATGTAACGGACTCCCATACGCTCAGCTTCCTACCCTTCGGTGAAATACATCTACCGGTCTTTCCGCCAATCAATATCGGCGGTATCTCGCTGGATATGTCTCTCACGAAACATGTAGTGATGCTCTGGCTGGTCGCGATTCTGGTCTTCATCGTGATGAAGGCCGTCTCAAGAAGCTATAAGCAATCATTGATACCAGGGCGGTTTGCCAGTGCCGTGGAAATGGTCATCATCTTCATTCGGGATGATGTAGTGGTCCCGGCGATTGGTGAAAAGGGGAAAAGATATCTTCCGTTCTTCCTCACCCTTTTCTTCTTCATCCTATTCTCGAATTTTTTTGAGTTGATCCCGTATGCGTCGACCCCTTCCGGCGATATCAGCGTTACTGCCGCTTTGGCGATCATTGCCTTCATCTTGGTCCAGGGGTCGGGCATCAAGCAGAACGGAGTAGTCGGATATTTTCGAGGGCTCGTGCCGTCCGGCATTCCAATCTTCGCTATTCCAATAATAGCGTTAGTGGAGATCATGGGGCTTTTCACCAAACCCTTTGCGTTGTGCGTCCGTCTTTTCGCGAACCTTCTTGCGGGCGATATAGCAATCTATTCTTTCATCGGTTTGATATTTGTGTTTGGAACCGTGCTCGTGGCGCCGCTCGCGATTGGGTTTGCGCTTTTCATTGAGATTCTTGAAGTACTAGTCGCTTTCATTCAGGCGTATATTTTCGTAACCCTGACGGCATTGTTCGTCGGAATGGCAATTCATCAGGAACATTAAAAAAAGGATTACAGGAGGTTTAAATGGTTGCATCTCCAGAAACATTTCACGTCGGATTAATTCACCTCGCCGCCGGTATAGCCGCAGGGTTGGCTGTGATCGGTGGAGGTATGGGTATCGGTAGACTGGCAGCGGCAGCTCTGGAAGCGAGCGGTCGTCAGCCCGAAGCGCAGGGTGACATCAGGACGACCATGATCATCGCCGCGGCTCTGATCGAAGGTGTCACGCTTTTCGCCGAGGTCATCGCCATCATAATGGCTTTGAAGCCGTAACTGTGCAATTTGGCGCCCACAGCCGCGGACTCGACGCTGAGGCTGACGCCGATCCCTAATCGAACAGGAGACTTAGATGCTTGTACAACTTGATCCGGGTGTAATAATTTGGACCGCGTTTACCTTTCTGCTGTTGCTTTTTGTTTTGGGCAAGACCGCATGGAAACCGATATTGAAGGCGCTGGACACGAGGGAAGAATCAATCCGTCAATCCATCGAGCGAGCTGAGGAAGCAAAGAACGAAGCTGAGAAACTCCTTGAGGAAAACCGGAGAGAACTTGCGAGGGCAGAGGAAAGAGCGCAACAAGTTATCAAGGAAGCAAGAGAACTTGCCGAGAAGATGCGCAACGAGTCGGTCTCGAAGGCGAGCCAGGAAGCAAACAAGGTACTTGAAAAAGCCCGGGAGGAAATCGAGCGGGACAAGCAGCAGGCGATCACGCAACTGCACGGCGTGGTAGCTGAACTGGCCGTTAAGGCGGCAGGAAAAATCCTGGACGAAACGATGGACGAAACGCGCCAGAAGAAACTAGTCGAGAGTTTCCTGAATTCATTGCAGAAGAACTAGGCGGACCGTGAAAGCATCGAGAGCATCGAAAAGATATGCAGGGGCCTTGTTGCAGCTCGCTACGGAAATGAAGAAAGTCGAGCAGGTCGGCGCGGACATGCGATTCATTCGCGAGTCGATAGCCGCTTCGCATGAGCTCCAACTCTTCTTCGCGAACCCCGTCATCATGCGTGCCAAGAAGAGAAGCGTGGTTAACGCGCTGTTCCAGGACAAAGTCGACGATCTGACGCTGAGATTCCTGAATCTCCTGATAAGTAAAGGGAGGGAGAAACTTACCGGAGGCATAGCGGTCGAGTATGGCGTGCTCCTCGATGACGCGATGGGCATCGTCAATGCGGAGCTGAAAGCTCCTTACCCGCTCGACGACAAGAGCCAGACCAGAGTGCGATCTAGGCTTGAGGGCCTCACCGGGAAGAAGGTTCGCATATCGTTTGCACTCGACAAGAGCCTCGTCGGAGGTTTCCTCGCGCAAATAGGCGATACCGTTTATGACGGGAGCGTAAGGAGACAGCTTGAGCTGCTCAAACACCAACTTTCGGAAGATGTTTCACTTTCTCCCGAACAAAAGAATTGAATTTGAATATCGAAAGAGGATCTCATGCCAGAGGTTAGACCGGACGAAATAACGGCAATTCTGAGAAAACAGATTTCCGGCTTCGAGAAAGAAGCCGATGTATATGATGTTGGGACCGTGCTACAGGTTGGAGACGGTATAGCCCGAGTCTACGGCTTGCAGAAAGTAATGGCAAGCGAGCTCATCGAATTCCCGAACGGGGTTTTCGGAATGGCGCTGAACCTGGAGGAAGACAACGTCGGCTGTATTCTTTTTGGCGACGACACGCTCGTCAAGGAAGGTGATCAGGTCAAGCGGACGGGGAAGGTGATGTCGATGCCCGTTGGCGAAGGGATGCTTGGCCGTGTTATCAACCCGTTGGGACAGCCGGTAGACGGCAGGGGAGCCATAAAGACTGACAAGATCCTTCCGGTGGAAAGAAAGGCGCTTGGCGTGATTTCCAGGAACCCGGTTAAGGAACCGCTTAGTACGGGACTCAAGGCGATCGATTCCATGATCCCGATCGGACGCGGCCAACGCGAGCTCATCATCGGCGATCGTCAGACAGGGAAGACCGCCATTGCGGTGGACACGATATTAAATCAGAAGTATACACACACCGAGGATGCCAAGCGCAGGGGAATAAAGCCTGTCTATTGCATCTATGTGGCGATAGGACAGAAGGCTTCTACCGTCGCGCAGGTCGTCGCGAAGCTCGATGAAGAGGGCGCGATGGAATATACAACCGTAGTAGCCGCGACGGCCGGTGTTCCTTCACCCATGCAATTCATTGCTCCATATTCCGGCTGCACACTTGGGGAGTTTTTCAGAGACAGCGGTAGAGATGCTCTGGTAGTATACGACGATCTGTCGAAGCACGCTTGGGCATACAGGCAAGTCTCGTTGCTTCTCCGCAGACCGCCCGGCCGTGAAGCCTATCCTGGGGACGTGTTTTATCTTCACAGCAGGCTTCTGGAAAGAGCTTCCAAGTTGAGCGATGCGGAAGGAGGCGGAAGCCTGACAGCTCTTCCCATCATCGAGACACAGGCGGGCGACGTGTCCGCGTACATACCGACGAACGTTATTTCCATCACGGACGGTCAGATCTACCTTGAGCCGGGTCTCTTTAACTCAGGTGTGAGACCGGCTATCAATGTCGGCATTTCTGTCTCTCGTGTCGGCGGCCACGCCCAGATAAAGGCAATGAGAAAAGTTGCCGGCGGTCTTCGCCTGGACCTTGCGCAGTTCAGGGCTCTCGAAGCGTTCATAAAGTTTGGCTCGGATCTTGACAAAGTGACACAGGCACAGATCAGAAGAGGTCAGAGACTTGTCGAGATCCTGAAGCAGGATCAATACATGCCGATGCCTGTAGAGAAGCAGGTCATATTGATATTCGCCGGAACCAATGGCTATCTTGATGAGCTTCCCGCGGAAAGCATTCGTAGATTCGAGTCGGAATATCTTGAAATGATGGAGTTGAAACATCAGGATCTTCTGAACAAGATTGCGGACATCAAAGATATCGACGCAGAGACGGACAAGAGGCTCCACGACATCACGAGGGAGTTCGTTTCATCTTTTAAGGCATCTATCAAGGAGTAACACGTGGCGACACTTCGCGAAATTAGAGGGCGCATCGGCGGCGTCAAAAGCACGGAGAAAATAACCAAGGCCATGAAGATGGTCGCGGCGGCTAAACTCCGCCGGGCGCAAGGTGCGCTCCTCTCGGCCAGACCCTATTCGCGAAAACTGAGCGAGCTCATGAATCACCTTACCAGCGGTATGGACCTGGATGAAAATCCCTTGCTTATGGAAAGGCCGGTTAAAGGTGTCGCAATTATCGTGGTGTCTGCAGACCGCGGATTCTGTGGCGCATTCAATTCAAATATCATAAAAGCCACAGTTCAGCATATCCAGAACAACTATGCGGACTCATACGCTCTCGGGCGCGTGAGTCTCTTTACGGTTGGAAAAAAATCGAACGACTACTTCGCCAAGAGAAACTACCCGGTCGCGGGCAATTACTCCGGCGTTTTTCATGATTTGCAATTCACGACGGCTAAAAACCTTGCGGCGGAAGTTGTGAATGGCTATTTAAAGGGGAAGTTCGACAGGGTCGACGTGATTTACAACGAGTTCAAGAGCGTCATTCAACAGCGCTTGGTCGTAGACCGGTTCCTTCCGATTCACAAAGACTCTCTCAAGGCTAAGGAGCCCGAGCGAAAGCAAGGGAAGTATGCCAAACACGTCGAGGTACAGTATATATACGAGCCGAGCAAGACTTCCATAATTGAGGCGCTGATCCCCAAGTACCTGGAGTTTCAATTGTGGAGAATACTCCTGGAGAGCAACGCCGCCGGCGAAGGCGCGCGAATGGCAGCCATGGATAATGCCAGCGAAAATGCGTCGGAACTCATTTCTGCGCTTTCGCTTCAGTATAACAAAGCCCGTCAAGCCGCGATCACCAAAGAACTCCTCGAGGTTGTCTCCGGCGCGGAGGCGCTTAACTCGATAAGTTAGACTTCGACTGACTCTCCCGCCGCCGATTTCACATAGTGTTAACGAAAAAGCCCCGTCCTTTGGATGGGGCTTCGCATTTCTGGCTTCTTGATGACTTCTAAAAGTATTAGGGAAGGAGTATACCTGCGGCCACTACTGTAGTCCAGATGCCGCGCTTGTCGCCTTCTGCGGATTGAGTGATGTTGAAGCTTCTAACTATCTTTCCGCTCATCTTGTAGACTTTCTCGCGTTCATCCCAGTCCGCGTTCGGATCGAATTCGATGCCAAGAGTTGTTGCAAGCATGGTCGCGGCGAGATCTTCCGCGTACTCACCCGCTTTTTCGTCCGTCTCGCCGAATGGGTGGTGTTCCGAAAGGTAACCGTACTGGGAAGTTTCATTTGGAGTTGCAACGCCGATCGAGGCCGCGACAAGCCTGTTTGGCTCGTTCGTAGAGTTCCTTGCCATCACGCAGAAAGTAATCTGGCCGGGCTGGAGGAGCTTTATGCCGTCATCGAGCGGGATGCGTTTGCAGCCGGCAGGAAAAATGCTGGATACGGTGACCAGGTTGCATTTCTCTATTTTCGCGTCACGAAGGGCCAGCTCGAACGATTGAAGGTAATCGCGGTGCCTGCCTACCCCTTTTGTAAAGAATATCTTTGTCGGGACATACAATTTCACATCTCCTTTTTCAACGTCTGATCTTGTAGAATTTGCGTTTTCCAACTTTAAGAATGAACGGAGTATCAGGATTGGTCTCGGCGTTTGGATCGGAGATTTTAGTCCCGTCGATCATGACGCCGCCCTGCATGACGAGGCGTCGGGCCTCGCCATTCGATTTTGCCGCGCCTAGTTTTACCAGGAGTTGGAAAACATTGTAGCTGCCACCGTCGTTCGGCAAGACGACTTCCTGAATCTCGTCGGGCACTTCCTTTCGTATGAACACCCTGTCGAAATTTTCTTCAGCCTGCGCGGCAGAGTCGCGGCTGTGGTAAAGTGATACTATCTCTCTTGCCAACCGTCTCTTCAAATCACGGGGATTTACCGTTCCGGAATCAAGCTCGCCCTTTATGCGTGCTAGTTCTGAATCAGGAATATTGGTGGTCAGCAAGAAGTAATCATAAATGAGCCGGTCTGGAATTGAGAGTGTCTTGCCATACATCTCGTCCGGCGTGTCGGTGATGGCTATATAATTACCCAGCGACTTGGACATCTTCTCGACACCGTCTGTTCCGACTAGAATGGGCATCGTCAGAGTAACCTGAGGTTCCAAACCGAATTCTCTCTGGATGTCTCTTCCTACGAGCAGGTTAAACTTCTGGTCGGTTCCGCCCAGTTCGATGTCTGCCTTTATCGCGACTGAATCCATTGCCTGCGCGAGAGGGTAGAGGAATTCATGCACACTTATAGGTTCCTGCGTGCGGAAGCGCTTCTCAAAATCGTCCCTCTCGAGCATTCTCGCCACAGTATATTTGCTGGCAAGCTTAATGACATCCTCAAATGTCATTTTTCCGAGCCAATCGGAATTATGGACAATCTGAAGTCTCTCTTGGGAAAGAATCTTCGAGGCCTGTTTGAAATAAGTTTCACCGTTACGCCGCGTTTCGTCGAGTGTCATCGACGGCCTCGCCTTGTTTCGGCCGGAAGGGTCGCCGATCATCCCGGTGAAATCACCGACTATCAATATAGCCGTATGTCCGAGGTCCTGAAATTGTCTGAGCTTTCTGAGTACTACGGAATGCCCCAGGTGTAGGTCGGGGCGGCTTGGATCGCACCCCAGTTTCACCTTGAGAGGAGTCTTCTCTTTGATTGATCTCTCAATTTTCTGGGCTAGCTCTTCTTCCGGTATGATCTCTGCGGTGCCCCGCTTGATGTGGTCCAGTTGCTCGTTAAGTGTTGGAAACAACCCTAGCTATCTCTCTCCTGGATTGTGTGGTGGGTGTGCATTTGATTGTCAATTGTCTGAATCGCGCTGGCGGTACTCGCGTTCCTGGTCGCGCTGCTTGATGGTCTCTCGCTTATCATAAGCACGTTTTCCTTTTGCGACCGCAAGTTCAACTTTTGCGAGGCCGTGCTTCCAATAAATCCGGATGGGAACAAGTGACAACCCTTTTTGTCTGATCTTTCCAATAAGCTTCCTGATTTCACGCCGGTGAAGTAGGAGTTTTCTGGTTCTTCGAGGGTTGTGGTTGAACGGCCCGGCATTCTGGTACGCTGCCACATGCATATTGTGCAGCCAAATCTCGCCGTCCTTTACGGACGCAAAACAATCGCTGATGTCGACCTTCCCCTGGCGGACAGACTTAACTTCGCTTCCTTTCAGAACAATGCCGGCCTCGGTAGTTTCCACAATCTGATACTCAAATCGTGCACGCCGATTTTGAGCTACCGTTTTTTCCTCTGGCTCCATTGTACCTTTCAATTTAATGACGGCAATGCGGGCGCTTACCCATTTTTACCATCCGAAGTTTCAGCCGTCGCCCGACTGCGTATAAAAATGCTAAATATTACCTTTCAAAGTCAAGACGGCAAAGAAAGTTTTTTAATCGGCGCGCGCAACCACCGGAGGCCCCGACACCATGCTGGAGTTGAATTGGGCTTGCTTAATTGCGGCCTCAAATCGCCAAAGAGGGCCCGCAAGTCTGGGAAAGTCTTACCGGATCCTGCTCTTCGTGGCGGGCTGCTTTCATCCAAGAATGAAGAACTCGGCTCATCGCGCGATTAATCTTGTAGGCAATCCTTGCAATGCTCCAATTCCTCTTTTCGATTTGTGCCAATTTCGGGCAGCCGGCCGGGGACATTTGCCTTTATACCTAATCGCTTTTAGGGCGTGGGATCCTCCGGATCATATTGCGATGTTTATGAGCAAGGTTTATCCAAAATAACCCGACGCTCCATCCTCGCTATCTTTGTCAATTCGGCCCCATTTCATATATTGACTAAAAAAGTGAATCCGAGATGGCATTACCTGGCAAGAACGAAGTAACACTTGATAAAATTGTATCACTCGCTAAAAGGCGGGGCTATGTTTTTCAGTCGAGCGAAATATACGGCGGTTTGAACGGCTGCTGGGATTATGGTCCCATGGGTGTCGAACTCCTGAGAAATATAAAGGACGAATGGTGGCGAGCGATGACGCTACGCGACAATATCGAGGGGGTGGATGCTTCGATACTCATGCACCCGAGAGTCTGGGAAGCTTCAGGCCATGTCGAAAACTTCACTGACCCGATGGTCGATTGCAAACAGTGCAAGGCGAGGTACAGGGTAGACGTACTGCTGGACGAGCTTTCACTGAAGAAGAAGAAGGAGCTTCTGCGTGAATTGGACCCCGAAAAGTTTGGAGGCCAGCAGAAAGACGAATTCATACTTGAAGAGTTCTCAAAGCTTCTCGAGTCCGACCAGCAGGCGGCGAAGCTTGTGCCTATGATTTCATGTCCGAACTGCGGTAACAAAGGGACTTTCACCGAGGCGAGGAAATTCAACCTAATGTTCAAGACATTTGTGGGGCCCGTTGAGGACTCTTCGGCGGCGGTTTTCCTCCGTCCCGAAACGGCTCAGGGAATATTCGTTAATTTCCAAAATGTTCTCGCCTCGTCGCGGCAGAAACTTCCTTTCGGGATTGCGCAGATAGGGAAGGCCTTCCGAAACGAGATCAACACTAAGAACTTCCTGTTCCGCACCAGAGAGTTCGAGCAGATGGAAATGCAGTTCTTCGTCAAGCCGGGAAGCGACGACGAGTGGTTTGAATACTGGCGAGGCGAACGGATGAACTGGTACATCGGTCTCGGCATGTCGAAGGAACAGCTGAGGTGGCATCAACATCCCAAGGAGAAGCTCGCGCACTATGCCAAGGACGCGTATGACATTGAGTTCCTGTTCCCGTTCGGATGGGGCGAGATAGAAGGGGTTCATAACCGGACCAACTACGACCTGTCAAGACATGAAGAGTATTCCGGAAAAGCGATGAAGTATTTCGATGAAGAGAGCAAGGAGAAGTTCACACCGTTTGTCATCGAGACTTCCTCTGGTGCCAGCCGTTCCTTCATGGCTTTCCTGACGGGATCTTATCGTGAAGAAGAAGCCCCGACCGCGGACGGAAAAGTCGAGACTCGCGTTGTGTTGAAACTCCATCCGCGTCTCGCGCCTGTGAAGGCTGCAATACTTCCTCTCGTGAATCGAGACGGAATGCAGGATATCGCGCACAAGATTGAAGACGACCTCCGCTTCCAATACCGTGTCTTCTATGACGACAGCGGTGCGGTTGGTAGAAGATACAGGAGGCAGGATGAGGTGGGAACGCCTTTCTGCGTAACGGTCGACTCGCAAACCCTACAAGACCAGACAGTGACCGTGCGAGAAAGAGACTCAATGCAGCAGGAGCGTGTGACGTCATCGCAGATTTCATCCTACCTCGCGGACAAACTCAGGAAATGAAACGATCCATACCGTCGGCAGGGAGCAGAATAGGAGAATCAGCTCCGGTCGTCCCCCAGCCTGATTTCGAAGGTTTTCGGAAGGAGACCTTCACGTTTTTCGCTGAGCTGTACAAACACAACTCCGTGACGTGGTTCCGTTCGCACAGAGATGAATACGAAGAGTATCTCATGCAACCAGCGCGCGCGTTCGTGAACTCGATTGGGCCCTTCATTAAGTTTATCGATCCAACTTTTGACACGGAACCGAAGTTTAACCGGACTCTGGTAAGACTTAATCGGGATATGCGGTTCGCGAAGAAACCATACAAGGATTTCTTTCTCATCAGGTTCGGCAAAACGAAGTGGGGTTCCGAGCTTTTTCTGTATCTGGACCGAAACGGCATCGAACTCGGTTCCTTCGTCAACAACGAAAAAAACGATGGGCACAGGCGGTTCGAAGAAAACCTCGCCAACTATGGAGCGAATTTTCTGGACGCGTGTAAACGCTACAAGATAAACAGTGAGTTTTCCGCTTATGAACTTCACAGCGGGACTCAGCCGATAGCTGAGAAGTTCAATGCGAGGCGAGACATGGCCAAGTTCAACGGAGTCGACTATCTCATCTTCGGAAAGGAGTTGGATAAATCAGACCCTGTTATCTTGTCAACCAAGCTGCTGGCACTCGCGATGAAAATTTTCAATCGGCTGTATCCATTGTACATCTTTTCAACTTCTCATAATCCGGTCAAAGATATCGAATCATATAGTGGCAGGATTGGCCTACTTAAGATCTCCAGCAAATGAAATCCAGGAAAGACGCCCCGGTCGAAGCGCTCATCCGCAGGGTTGTCGAACGCGCCGTCGACGCAGCGAGACCTTCGTCTCTTTTCAAGGACGGCTTTCAGCTTGTTTCCGGCACTCTTAACGCTTTCGGAAGTCGTGTAGATCTAATATCTGGATCGGGTGTTCGTTGCGTGGCCATAGGTAAATCCGCCGAAGCGATGGCGCACGAAGTAAGAAAAGAATTGGGGGGCCGCGTTAGCGGCATCATCGCTTCGTCTGTCAAAAAGCACATTGGCGTCGACGGCTTTGAGTTTTACGAGACAGGTCATCCGATC
>JAJYOS010000571.1 GCA_021796055.1 Bacteroidota bacterium | reverse complement strand
TGGAGTGTTCGGCGTACACGGCAATCCTATTCCCGTCTTCGGTAGCGATAGATCTCAGATAATCGATCGTCTTTTCGACGGGCTGAAATGGGATTGTGTACCTCATGGCCTTACTGATCGGGAAAACGTTCAGCATCTTTCCCTGTTCTTCCGTTACATAGTAGCCTAGAAGATTCTCATCCTTGAGTCCGACGTACTTGAAATGGGTGTCGTCGATGGCGACCCATCTAACGCCGCTTTCGGCGATCGGCTTCACGATATGCTGCTCCCAGACTCTCTCGGCGAGCCACATGCCGGTTGGTGTTTTACCGAAATTCGTTTCGAGAAACTTGTTCAGCTTGCGTATTTGGCCGACCTTGTCTTTGTCCGGAATTACCGCAAGTATGGGTTCGTAAAAACCGCCGGTGATCATCTCAACCTGGCCCGACTTCACGAGCGCCTTAAGCTCCGTGAAAATTTCCGGGTGATGCTTCTTGAGCCATTCGAGAAGAAAGCCTGTGTAATGCTGCGAGACCTTCACCTTGGGAAATCTCGCGAGCACTTCGAGAAACGGTTTGTACGATTTCTGATAAGCTTCCTCCAGCACATGATCGAAATTGCCGATCGGCTGGTGATTGTGGATTCCAAGGACAAGATTGACGGTTTTCAATTGGCGCTGTTCTTTCTACTGTTTTTCCGGTTTCATTTGAGGGAAAAAGATCACGTCGCGAATGGATTCGCGGTTCGTAAGGACCATCGTAAGGCGGTCGATTCCTATTCCGAGTCCCGCTGTCGGCGGCATCCCGTATTCAAGCGCGCGGAGAAAATCTTCGTCGACCACCATAGCCTCCTCGTCGCCTCTCGCTTTAAGCCTAGCCTGGTCCTCGAACCGGGACCTTTGATCGAGCGGGTCGTTAAGTTCGCTGAATGCGTTCGCCAACTCGTGGCCGTTGCACATCAACTCGAATCTCTCGACGAGCCCCGGCTTAGAACGATGCCGCTTTGCGAGCGGAGACATTTCTACCGGGTAATCGGTTATGAAGGTAGGCTGTATTAACGTCGGTTCAACGAGCTCGGAAAATATCGCGTCGATTATTTTTCCGGCGCCCATCGATCTCTCGACTTCCACGCGGTGCTTCTTCGCGATCGCGGCGAGCTCATCTTCGGATTTGCCCGCGAGATCCTCACCTGTGACTTCCCGGATGGAATCGAGCATCGTGATTCGCTTCCACGGCGGCGTGAACTCGATCTCATTCTCACCGACCTTCACCCTCGCTCCGCCCGTCACCGAAACGGCGACGGAGTGGACCATTTGCTCGACAAGGTCCATCATCCAGTTGTAATCCTTGTACGACACGTAGAGCTCTAGCATCGTGAATTCGGGGTTATGGGATTTGTCCATTCCCTCATTCCGGAAATCCTTGCTGATCTCGTAAACTCCCTCGAAGCCGCCCACAATGAGCCGCTTCAGGTAAAGTTCATCTGAAATCCTCAAATAAAAATCGAAGTCCAGAGCGTTGTGGTGCGTGACGAACGGTCTTGCCGCCGCACCGCCGTATATCGGCTGAAGTACGGGCGTCTCTACTTCAAGGTAACCTCTCTCGTCGAGAAACCTTCTGACCGAGCCGACAACTTTGGCCCGTTTGACGAAGACTTCTCTTACATCAGGATTCACCACAAGATCGACGTAGCGCTGACGATACCTCAGCTCTTTATCGGAGAAAGGATCATATACAGTCTTGTTACCCTGTTCATCGACCTTTTCTTTCACGACAGGGAGCGGGCGGATCGATTTAGAAAGGAGTTCCAGGTTCTTAGCGTGTATCGAAACCTCGCCTGTTTTTGTGCGGAAGACTATTCCTTTCACCCCAATAATGTCTCCAATGTCCATCAGCTTGAAATGGTCGTAGGCAGGTCCGATTTCGTCGCGCTTCAGATATAATTGTATCTTTCCCTTCGAGTCCCTTATGTGGCAGAACGAAGCTTTCCCCATTCGCCTTAGCGATACAATTCTCCCGGCGATCGAGACTTCCTGCTGCGGCGCGTCGTCCTTAAACGACTGCAGGATTTCGGAAGAATAGCTGTCGACGTCAAAGCTGTAAGTGTATGGATTGAGACCAAGCTTTCTCAGTTCCTCAAGCTCGGCAATCCTTCTTTTTGTGAGCTCGTTTTGTTCCTGCTCGAATGACTCTCGGTCTGAAAGATTATCCAGTTGCTCGTTCAATTTTGGCTCCTAAACGCTGCTTTCTTATACGATATCAAAACCAACTTCTTTTCCTTGTTGTAGATTTCATCCATGCCATGGAAGGTCACGTCGATCACGTCTGCAGAGGCTACAGACTTGATACTTCTCGTGTGTTTCAGTTCCTCTTCGAATGCGCCGCCTTTTAGTACGATTAAAGTCCCCGAGGGAATTGTCTCGCCAGAAGCGGTGCCGGAGTCTTTCAAGAATCCGCGAGACCACTTCGCGACATCGTCCAGCTTCCCTGCCGCGCGACTGATAACATAATCAAAATGCGCCTGAAAATCACCCTTTTTCGAGAGTTCTTCTCCCCTGCCGTTCACAACGCGAGCCGTTCGCAGCCCCAACTCCTGTAAAATCTCAATGAGTGCGGAGGTCTTTTTCGTAATCGAGTCTATAAAAGTGACCCTGGTATCTCTATATATGATGTGAACCGGAATGCCGGGAAGTCCACCGCCTGTGCCAAGGTCGACCATCGACGCGTCGGGAATCAATTCCTTTCGGAAAAGAAAAGAGACCGAGTTGAGAGCGTGATTTGGATAGAAGTTGTCTTCGTCTTTTCGGGAGATGAGGTTCAACTGCTTGTTGGCGGTGACGAGAAGCGAGCGGTATTTCTCGAACAATGAAGCCTGGTCCTCGGAAATCTTCAGACCGTTGGCGGCACAAATTGAGGCAAACCAATCTATGTCTTTCATCCAGCGGACAGTTCTACAAGCTTCCTCAGGTTCGCGACTTCGTTCTTCGTCAGGTTCCGCCACTCCCCACGTTGCAGCCCACGATGTGTCAAACCGGCATAAGAGTATCGATCGAGTTGAATTACTCGTATCTCAAAAGACTCGAAGATCCGCTTGATAAGATGGTGTTTCCCTTCATGGACAGATATTCCTACTTCGAGGCCGTTGCTATCCGGAAGGACATAGACGTCATCAGGCACTGTCACTGAATTGTCTATCAGGACTCCCTTCTTGAGCCTGGCGAATTCGCGCTCCTTGAGCGCCCGTTCGAGAGTCGCTTTGTAAACCTTCAGTACCAGATGTCTCGGGTGCATCAGGCGGTTAGCCAGTTCCCCGTCATTCGTGAGAAGAAGAGTGCCGGTCGTGTTCCTGTCAAGCCTCCCCACCGGGTACACTCTTTCCCGCACCTTGACCAGATCCATGACGCTTCGTCTTCCCTTCTCATCACTTGACGTGGTAACGGCGTCCTTTGGCTTGTTTAGAAGTATGTACACGAGCCGCGTACTGGTTCTTACTCCTTTGCCGTCGACTTCGATCTTGTCCTTGCCGGGGGTAATCTTGGTGCCGAGTTCTTTGACAACTTTGCCGTTCACCTTGACTCTGCCGGCGGCAATCATCTCATCCGCTTTGCGGCGCGACGTGACGCCGGAAGATGAGAGGTATTTGTTTATCCTGACTAATTCCTGTGCTGCCAATTAACTATTCCACTCCGTTCTCTGAAGGCGCTTTGGGCGCGATGTCGCCGCCCGCGGCAGGCTCCGGAGATGACGAATCTCCCAGCGCCGTTATTTCGAGCTGTATCGACTCCTCCGCGCCTTTGCTCTTTATCTCTTTTATGATTTCTTCTATCTCGCGCAGCTTCGGAAGGTCATCGAGACTCTTAAGCGCGAAGACTTTCAAAAATTTCTGCGTCGTCCCGTATAGGAGCGGACGACCTACTGTCTCCGCCCTTCCGACTACAGTTACTAGTTCCTTTTCAAGGAGGTTATGAAGGACGTAGTCGACGTTAACGCCGCGGATCGATTCGATCTCGGGCTTCGTGATCGGCTGTTTGTAGGCGATGATGGCCACCGTCTCAAGCGCGGAATTAGACAACCTTCTCTTCGACCTCTCTTTGAAAAGGTTGGACACCCACTGTGCCATCTCCTTGCGCGTCGCGTACTGGTATCCATTCGCGATCTCGACAATATGGAAGCCAGTGCCATCGGCCTCATATTTGGCGTTCAGCGCACTGACCCGCGATGTTATCATGTCTGGATTTACGCGCCCAAAAGTGTGGGCGGCGTCGAGTACCGACTTAATAGTCGGGACCGAAAGCGGCTCATCCGAGGCAAATATGATTGACTCGATAATGTGCGCCAGGTCGTCGACTACTTCCTCTCTCACCTCCGGTTCCTCGTCACCGCCGGTTTCTTCACTTGAAACAACTTCTTCCTGCCCCGCAGATGCCGGCTCCGTGGCTTCAGTCACGGACATCTCCTGCCCGACCTGCTCCACTTCCCCGGAATCAGCTTCGATGGGCACAGATCCTTCGGAAACCTCGCCGATATTTTCAAGCTCTGG
>JAJYOS010000570.1 GCA_021796055.1 Bacteroidota bacterium | reverse complement strand
CCACGATGAGCGGCTTACAGTCTTAAGGCTATACCTGTTGTTCATTCCTTTCGGGAGATTCCCGGACGGCCACGCGACTAAAGCGGAATCGCCTTTCGTCCCGCCGTTTGCTCCGGTGTCTTTCAGATACCCGAAGTTGGCGCCTGACCAGAAGAGCGGGCCGCCGCTGTAGTTATCTGCGTAGTAGTTGTTTTCACCGGCAAGAAAGAGCTTTATGTGGTCTGACATAATAGGACCGCCGGCAGTAGCCGTATAATCGGAATACCCGTAAGAATATGTGTTGGCGAACTTTTTCCCGGGATAATTTCCGAAATTGTCGGTTTCTCCCTGAGCTGTGAAGTTCCACTTGGAGCCGCCGGTTTTGAAGGTCTGCTGAATGAATCCGGAGTTGGATCCGCCGTATTCAGCGCCATAGCCGCCTTCCTGAACGCTGACCTCCTGAAGAGCTTCGGGGATCGTTGTCACGAAGTTGCCGCTTCCGACTATGTTAGTAGTAGTTGCACCTTCAATCTGGTAACCGACTTCGTCCGCTCGGCTGCCTCTCATATAGACCGCGCCGTTTTGCAGCACAACTCCGGGCTGCAAACTGAAATATGCCTGCACCCCTCTGACGGGGAGCTTCTGAATTTGGGACGCGGTGGTAATTTCAACGGCATGAGTGGCCGTCTTTTCGATCAACGGCCTTTGAGCCACAATCTCAACAGTCGGCGCTTTCACCGCGGTACTCGACAGCTTGATATCGAGATCTCTCGTCAGACCGGATAGCACGCTGACATTAGTAATCGTCAGTGGGTTGTAACCGACGTAAAACGTCTTGATTGCATACGTGCCTGCGGGGACATTGAGTATAACGTAGTTTCCGTTAATATCGGTAGAGGCACCGAAAGTCGTTCCCTGAAGGAGCACAGTCGCTCCGACCAAAGGCTCCTTCGTCTCGCTGTCTGTCACTTTCCCGGAAATCTTTCCGTACTGAGCGTATGACAAGACGGGAATCGCGACTATAAAGAGCAAACCTATAGCAAATCTTTTAAGCATCGCTGTCCTCCTTTAGTGTTCCTGTATAACTAGCGACTTAATGTCGGCATGATTTCCGTAAACGACGACCGCATATCTGCCATAAGACTGTAAGCCGCTCATCGTGGTAGTTGGGATTAGCGGGGTAGCGCCTGTCGTATCTGCATTCGTGGCAAACACCTCGTAACTCGAGTTACCGGCAGCGATCTTCATGTATCCGGTTCCGTTTCCAAATGCGACTCCGGTAGCACCCAGACCGAGGGATGCTGAACCAAGCGTGAAGTCCATACCACCTGAAAAATCAGATACGGTATCGGTTGATAAATTGAAGAACCTAACCAAAGCAGTGTCCTTTATTCCGGGAGAATCAAACGTATAGCTTTGCCCTGCCAGAATATAATGCCTTGCTACATCGCCGTTGGCTGGGTCGAAGACACTGAAATAGGTGTACTGGGTCATGGAAGCAAACCCCTGACGAAGAGTATCAACTGCTGATCCGTAGACAAATTTCATCCGCCGGGAACCCGATGGCAGCGAGTCGAGACTCGAGTATTGGCCAAAGTTTACTGTTCCCACCGAAGTGTTGTCGTAACTGACCGCCATTGGGGTGCCCGTGTTAGCCAGATCCACAAACAGGACGCCGGACTCGTAATTAGTGGGCGGCACATTTACCTGATCAACATTCAAACACCCAGAAATGCTCACGACCAGACCGACCAGCAAAAGGCCGGCCAGCCCGATTCTAGCGGTGTGTTTCATATTACCTCCTTGAGTGTGAAGTTTGTTCCAACCGAGACCGGTCGGACTTGTAATTGGAGAAATGAAAGAAAGGCGATACCAATCCTCAATTTGCCCCCTGTACTTGCTGGAAAGATAAAACCAAACCAAACGGATAAGCGGAACCAACCAGCATATTTCCTCTTTTCTTATCGGTGAATCTGATACCAATTTTCCCCGATACAATGAGAGATCGTATCGGGCAGAAACTCCCAGAAAATGAGTGCTACACGAATCGGTAAATGCGGGCGTACCACGATGGCATTGTGCTACTCACCTGGTCATGGAATGGAAAAGGTTCTCTAGAAACTTCACGACAGCCATACCATAGCAGGTCTCACACCATTGATGGGATTCCTGTGGGGAAGTTACGTTTTGTGGAAGGATTACGAAAGAGCCTAGAATGCTCGCTGTGTTTTGCAATTGTCCTTCTCTAACGCGTCTCATTGGTCGAGACTCCGGTTAAGCTCGGGGGCGATTCATCGCCTGATCGACTCGATACTTCCGGAATGCCTCATTGAATCCGTGGTAGCCAAACAACAAATGGTCCTCCTCTAAGTTCAGAAAAGGTAGCACTCATTAACACTCCCCGTCGAGACAACGGGATAAAGGCAAGGTGGGAAGACTAACATTGATAGAATCGGAAAGATCCGACGAACACAGTTCCATGTTCTTCGACAGCTCCACCGCCAGCATAATTTTCGTTGAAATATAATCTGCCATATTTGCTTTGTCAAGTACATTCAGCGGAGACTTCTGTATTTTTAGGCACTCGAACACTCACAGTGCCATTCAATCTCATCATTAATGGACCGGATGATAAGAGCAAACGGCGATCGGCGGTGTAGTGTGGGTTACCGAAGAGGTTATCCCTCCCGGTTGCATGCCGTGATCATAAGTTGATCCTCCAACCTTCAGTATGACGGTGTCAATGCCGTTCAATTGCTGATCAGGTTTGCCAGCAGCATATATGCCGCCTCATCGACTGCAAGCAACCTCGGATAAAGATTGAGCGCGCAAAAAACAATTTCGCCATGGCCTGCGGTCTCTCCGACTACAAGAGGGATCCCGCTCTGAGCAGAAACCAAAACCTTCGACCCGCCGACCTTGTATCCCCTTATTCCACCGAACGAAATCGGAAATGCGCCGGTACTGAAATCATCCTTGGTCAAACGATTAGGGTAATTCAGGAATCTCTCGGTCGAATCGACGAATACTTCAGCGGACGGTTGCGTTATCGGCAGATATGTGAACTCGGTTTCCTCTCCGGGTTGAAGGCTTCCCATATCAATTCCGAATTGCGGCATGATTAACAGCCTCCCCCCCGAGTCAACCCATCGTCTCAGATTCTCCAGCCGGGTCGCTGATTCCGCATACGTCTTATAAGAAAACTGGTCCATTATGATTGCCGAATATCCGGACAAGTCTTCCGGTGACGAATTGGCCATGTCGAGATCCGTTTTCTCAATTCCAAGTCTGGAGAGAGCAATTTTCAAAGGGCTATCCTTGATAACCGAATAAAGTCCGACCTTCCTGCTCACCCTCACTCCTGGATCGAGTGGATGAACCGTGAAGCTTCCGATGGCTAATCCCTGGGACGCCAGTATCTCGACTCTTCTCGGTTGTGCAAGGTTCGCGGCGTTCCACCGCAAGGGGAGCGTATCGGTGACGACAATGTTCTTCCCAGGAAGCTCCACCCTCTCGTGGGGCGAAGAGACCAACGAGTCTTCCACGTAGAATTCACCGCCCGACCTGTCGCGAACGTTGCTCTTGAAACGGACGGTTATTCCGTCGTCATGGAGCATAGCGACATGCGGGGTCATCACCTCAATGGAACGATAAGGAGCAATAGTTAACGGCACCTCTTCACGCCAATAGAAATCGTAATTGGGATTTGAATCTTTGTGTACCACGATGAACATGAACGGAGTTCTCACTTGCATTGCCTCAAACCCTTCGGGAGTCTCAGGCGAATTCAGCGGTATCGAACGGGGTGAGACAACCCTGAATTGTGCGCTGTCCTTCCAATCGTAGAACTCCTTCTGAGTCTCATCAGCAATCCACTCTTTCCGCACGACTCCCGGAAACAAGAGCTGAGTCTTTCCGTTTTCAAAGGCTCTGTCAAGCTTGTCGAACTTGAGAAAGAAAAGTTGAAGCGGGGTGACGACCGTGTCACTCACGCTGTATCTGATATTGACCCCAAGAATCGCACAACGCAGCTTTTCGAGCCCAAGCTTCCATGCCGTCAAAACCCGCAGGTCCCGTTTATCCAGAAAATGCGCATCGTGAAAAATGAACGCGTCCACCCTCGCTATCACATCTCGAAGCAGCCCAAGCCGTTTTCCCCTGTCATCGATTTGCCGAACCGAGGCCACGGAACTGACTGCAGGCAGCAACTCCTTCAATCTCTTGCCAATTTCTAACGCTCCATCACCCGGAAGCAGCCCGGATATGGGGAAATGGTTCCCGGACCGGGACGCCCCAGTCCGGACTGTCTTCCCATCAATCGAATAAACCCGCTGGTATTGATGAGGTCCGCCGTCGTGCCATAGAGCTATCTGGTATTTCAGACTCTTGTAGAACTTCCGGGCCTTATGAGCCATCCTCACATAGCTCTCTGCCCACACCGGATCCTTTCGTTCTACAGGAATAGTAACGCTCCCTTTGGAAACAGTACCCTGAACGAAGAGGTGCATTACTTCCCACGAGTGCGAAGCTGCACCGGCGCGAATGCCCTCAGA
>JAJYOS010000569.1 GCA_021796055.1 Bacteroidota bacterium | reverse complement strand
GGAAACCGAGCAGCTCATCGATTCTCTCCTCCGCCTCCTGATCGTTAATTCCGTACATGCTGGCTGCAAACCGCAAATATTCCCTTGCTGTGAGTTTCTCGATGTAGCGTGGGGTTTCAAGGACAAACCCGATATTCCGTTTGTAATCAAAATCCGTCGGCTCAATCTTGCCGCCGAGCAAGCGGACCTCACCCGCATCCTTTCTTATCAAACCGGCGATAATATTGATTGTCGTCGATTTCCCCGCACCGTTCGGACCAACGAATCCTAGAATTGACCCTTGCTCTACGCTTAGCTCCAATCCATCAAGCGCCGTTACGCCCTTTGCGTACGACTTCCTCAACCCGACCAGTTCAATCGCTTTCATTTCTATTCCTCAAGCAGAGTTTGGAACTCAAGTGATAATTTTGTGCCCCATCGAGGTATCCAGAACAAATACGTCAGCACGAACAATGCGGCAACGAACCCCAACCCGACCACAAAACTGAACAGCATCAACAACACATAGATCATGGTGGAGAGGAACTCAAGAGCAACCACTATCAGGAGTGAAATGATGGAATACCTCGAAAGCCTGTTGAACGAGAGGATCAGCGTGTTGACCAGCTGAACGAGAACCAACGGCAGGAAAAGAGAGTAGATATCCCCCTGCAATAGCTGATAAGCTCCCAGCTTAAACTGGAGACCTGCTACGACAGACACGATTAGGTTCACGACGGAAAGCAGGAACCAGGTCGAGAGAGACTTCACGTACACAAATCTCGCCGCATTCAGCGGGAAGATCGAAACATGCTTCAGGCGTAAACCGTGACCGGTGAAATGGTGTTCCGTGACGCCGGCACCAAGAAGTTGAGTCACGAAAAATATCGGCAATATCATGGAAGCTGCATGCTGATGAAACCGCGAATTCATGATTTTCATCATCATAATTGCAAGAAAAGGATACATTAGTAAAAGAAAAAAGATTCTCTCCTCCTTTTGATGTATTTTCCAGTCGAGAAAAACTAGGCGACGAGCAGAACGAGACGCGGACGGCACTTTCGTTTCATACATGCTGCTACCCCCGGTCGAATCTGTGTTAACAAATTCTTTCGCGTCACAACTGACAGCAGCTCCTGGCTCGCTCATCGCATCATGGAATGGATTTCTCTCCCTTCCTCGTGCAGCAAAAGAAGTGCGCAAGTGATGCGAGCTCCTGGCATAAAATGAATCCAAAATAAGAAATACAACACCTATGAAAAGGGAAATTAATAACAGATGCCCCGCCTCCAGCGAAGCGATCCCAGCGTTTGAGGCAAGAATGCTGTGAAACCCTCTGGAGAATTCCGAGACGATTGGCAACGCGGTAAGTCCAGTGGGGTTGTTTCGCGGTATTGCCGACAACAGAAAGGAGACTAATATAATAGGAATAATGGCTGCCTGAGTCACTGTTTTCGCGCTAAAGAGATTTGCCAGCTTCTTAAATGCGATGAAAACCAAAAAGAAGATTTCAGAAGACAGAACGTATAAAGAGACGAAAAGAAAAAGCATGGCGAGTAACTGAATCAGGCTGGCGTGCCCTGCTAATGCGATCAGCACAGCTAGCAGCGGCAGAGCGTAGTATAAAATTCTCTTGTCGAGCATGAAGAGAAAGAAGCGGAGAAAAATCGAGCGAATCCTCGATAATGGGAAGAGCCTGAAAGCTGACTCGTCAATCAGGGTAACAACACCCAATTTTATTTGAACTGAAAGGTAATCCAGCATGAAAAGACCTAGTACCGAAGCAACCGTTGAGCCGGAGAGATTCCTCACATTGCCGGCATAAATAGGGATCACAGCCACCCCAGCAAGTATAACGCCACCTAAAACATACGGCAGGTACGAAAGGAATACGTTCCCCGCCTCTCTGTTTGAAACGGTGATGTTTGTTCTCAATATCGGCGTCAATTTCACTGCAACTCCGCTATTACATGACGGTAGAAGAGAACCGAAAGGAAATTCCGCGTGAGGTCGTGCTTACTGCAATACATGTCTTTCCGTTTTCTCCGAGTCTATTTGGTGGATCAGCTTCTTTCTTAAAAAATAACAGGGTTATAGCAAAAGGACAAACCAGGCAGTCTCCTAATGGCAGCAGTAAACCAACTGCAGATCAACTGTCTGGCAGTGGAGATAAGACAAAACAGCGCTATGGTCCCTTCTTGCAGCCGAGGTGGCACCACAACGTCTGCGATTTCCTTTTTCTGTCCTGAATAAATAATGTCCTGTCATTTCCTGTTGATATTTATCTCCACGCCGAAGTTGAGTATGAAGGGCATCCACTGAAATCTTATATGGTCGCTCAATGGAAACGAAACGCCCATCTGTCCGGTGAACCTGATAAGGGGTCCACCGAGACTTGCAAACAAAACCGGCTCAGCGAAAAGGCCGTCTAAGTTAGTCGAGACGTAGCCGCTCCCACCTTCGATCCTCCTGAAATGAACGTATGATGCCCGCATGGCGAATCCTCCGCTAGCAAACTCATTATACGCGCCAACGTCCATCTGAAGAAAGTAGCGGTTGTACCACCCTGTTGCGAGCAACTGCGAAGAAGGAGTGCCCCGCCAGGCATCGCTCGACGTCGCTTTCCCAGATCCGGCACCCACAAACATTTCAAAGCTGGATCCTTTTGTAATAGGCATATAGTACCCTAATCCGGCCTCTAAGTAATTGTGCACATTATAGTCAAGCGAATCACTGGTCGATTTTGAACCGAACGATCCGTTTGCCATGATGGCAATCGCATCCGACACCGCCACGGCACTCTGAACGTCAAGACCTGTAGTACCGGCGTTGCCCGCAATGCGGACTTCACCCGCGTTCCTAAGTAATGGCGCATCGATGGTGTTCGGCACATACACCGGCACGCATCCCGAAAGTGTCCCGCATGTTGCTGCGAGAAAGACTATTCCGCGTATTTTCATGATAGCTTCCTTTCGTACACAAATCTATAAAAATCTATGCTTCTCTCATCTGTGAAGCAAGAAAATTACTCGCTCGCACCGCTGAAAATGATTGGAGATTGGATCGAAAACATGTCGAAAGGCAAAAGTCAAAATTCAAAAACGAAGCTCGAAGATCAAAAGTGAAGAGAGAATTTCGATTTTTTGGGGTTCCATTTTTGATTTTTGAATTTCGATCTCATTTCTTGAGTCTATCTTGGTAGAGTTTCCTGAACTTGGCAACCTTCGGAGCTATCACCGCGCGGCAATAAGGCTGGTTGGAATTATTCGCAAAATATTCCTGATGGTAATCCTCCGCTTTGTAAAATGCCTTGAATGGAGATATCTCGGTTACGATCGGATCGTCCCAGATTTTTTCTGCCTCAATTTCTTTGATCACTTCTTCCGCGCTGCGCTTTTGCTCTTCGTTATGATAGAAAATAACTGAGCGGTATTGAGTGCCGACATCGTTGCCCTGCCTATTAAAAGTTGTCGGATCATGAACGGTAAAGAACACTCTTAGAATATCTCTATATGAAATCACCTGCAGATCGAAGGTAACTTGAACGACTTCTGTGTGTCCTGTCTTGCCGGTGCAGACTTGCTCGTAAGTCGGATTCGCAACAGTTCCGCCTGCGTAGCCCGACTCAACATTTACAACGCCTTTCAGATCATCGAACACGGCTTCCGTGCACCAGAAGCATCCGCCGCCGAAAGTGGCAATCTCCAATTTATCTGACTCCGTCATTTTTTGTCTTGCCTTCTCGATTGAAATATATCCACATGCAGGTACGCGCTCAAGGTAACTTTGTCGCCATTCCTTGTTCCCGTGGCCTGCGTCGAGGCCTCCGGCGCAGAGCGCAAACATGACCGCTCCCACAAAGACCATGGGAGCGGGATCGAGAAGAATATTGGAGAAAAGGTTGAAGACGGACTCGAGGTCCGCCTTTTCTTATGTCACAATATAATTGCCGGAAGCGAAGCGCCCCACGTCGCTCCGATCGAGGCAGTGGAAACATTCACAAGTTCACAGGAACCCGCTGGGATTTCTCCGCTCTCTCGGCCAAGTAACCAATAACAATTCCACCCGCTATCCCGAACCCGAGTATTGGCGCGTATGCACCGGTGATTATCGCGTCGGGGAAACTGAGCAGAAACCCGACAAGAATTCCGCGCAGCCATCCCGCTATTGGTAAATTGACGACCGATATCAAGAAACCTATCGCGAAGCGGTTAAAGAACGCACCAGCCATTGCTGTTCTTCTATCATGAATGTCTATCGCAAGCATCGGGATTACGTCAAGAATTCCGAAAACTACGCCTGCGATTAGGCCAAAGCGAACTCTCTTCATGTTCCGGCCTCCTTGTTTTTAGCCCAATTTAACGAAAAAAGTCTTCCTGTAAAACTATCGGGTTCTCCTCGCTTGGCGTTACAACGCCTTTGCTTAAGTTTGAGCGGCCTCTGTGCGAGAGTCATCTTCCGTTGTGGAGCATGTTTCAACTCGTTGCGCTTGTGGTCACCAGAAATTCAAGAGTAGCTAAACAAAAATGCAAACGGAGGAAAGAAAAATATGAGGAGGGGGCGCCAAATACACA
>JAJYOS010000568.1 GCA_021796055.1 Bacteroidota bacterium | reverse complement strand
CTCCCTGCCGTGCCCACAACTACAGCTTTCGACCTTGATCATGACCAGAGGATAACATATTCATTCGGACTCAACTACCAAAAGAGCGGCTATTTTGGCAACCTGATCGGAAGCTACGGAAGCGGCCTGACCAACGGCCAGATCAACGGCCACGTTACTCCGCATTTGATTTTCGACGGATCAATCGGGAAGTCTTTCTACCTAGGCAGCTATTACATCAAGCCTGAACTTTACGTGGCAAACATACTAAATCACCAGTACCTTTTGAACGGCGCGTTCTTCAACGGAGCAAACTTCGGCGCCCCCCGCACGATATTGTTCAAGGTCGCGATCGGCGTGAACTGAAATCCAATTTTAGCGTGGGGAGAATCTATTTCTTCACTCTCCCCGATTCCCCTTGACCCGTTCATGCTTAGTAGATATATATTGGTATATCGGGCGACAGCCGAGAGGCTTCGCTCGGTTTTCCTCTGGCGCGAAAATGATACTGTGTAACCTAAGGACCATAAGATGTTAAGCAAACTTCTCAGTGACACCGTAGTACCCGTTCTTTTCAAGATCGGACCGGTAAGCGTTTACAGCTACGGGCTGACGATGGGAATCGCCTTTCTCATCTCAAATTATTTCATCATAAAAGAATTCAAGCGAAGAGGTTTCGGCGCGGACTTCGCTAACCAGGTAACTATCGCCGCGGTCGTGCTTGGCCTCGCCGGATCGAGGATCCTCTCGCTGATCGAGAATTGGGGAGACTTCCTCAAAGATCCGATCGGGATGGCGTTTGCCACCGGTGGATTGACATGGTACGGCGGTTTCATACTCGCAGGCGTAGTGATCGCCTGGATGGTGAAGAAGAAGGGATTCAAATTCCTAGACGTTGCGGACGCGCTCGCGCCCGAGCTCATTCTCGGTTACGGCATCGGAAGGATCGCCTGCCACGTCTCAGGGGACGGGGACTACGGAATTCCCACGAAACTTCCGTGGGGCGTCGATTACGCTCACGGCGTGGCGCCACCGTCCATAGCATTCAGGTACCTCCCGAGCATCGAGGCCCGCTACCCCGGCGGCATAGTGCCGAACAACACGCTTTGTCAGCCCACACCTCTTTACGAGTTCATCGCCTGTCTCGGAATATTCTTCATCCTCTGGCGACTTCGCGACAAGCTTAAGCCGTCGGGCGCACTGTTCATGCTTTATCTCGTGCTCGCCGGCGCTGAAAGATTCATAGTGGAATTCATCCGCTTGAATCCCAGACTCCTTTTCGGATTAAGCGAAGCGCAGCTCATATCGATACCCCTGATGATAATAGGATTGGCAGGATTCTTCTTTCTTCGTTCGAGGACACCGGCAGCTTCCACGTTGCGTGAGTAGACTTCGGTCGCCTGACCGATGCGCCAAGGTGCGCGCCATGAAGAGCTTACCTTCAAGGATTTAAGTCGAACCGATAGGGTGATCTCCCTATCCCTTCGAGTAGACTATTTCCGTCAGAAGTACTTTAAGGTTCTCACAATGCGTGACGCTCTTGTAAACGATGCAGGTGCGACAGTCGGTGGAATTGCAATCGAACCGCGTACCCGTGAGAAGCCAGCACGGCTGGGCGTCTTCCGTATATGCCGGGCACTTGGCCCTCTCATCCGTTGGACACTTTCTCATCTCCCAACACGGCATCAGCGCGACCATCCGCTTGATCGCCTCAAGCGTCATCCCTTTATGCGTAATCATATCCCTGACGCAGCCAAGCCAAAACAAATCGTCTTCCGAGAAAAGCCTGTGTTTACCTATCGTTCTGACCGGAAGGACTACTCCAGCCGCTTCGTATTTCCTCACCGTCGAAACCGCGACGCCAAGCTTATTGGCAACTTCGCCTATTTTCATCAATTTACCTGCTGTCATAACGTTCCTCCAATACAGAACCAACCAATGCTAACACTCAACGAATTCAGAGAGAGCGAGGCCAAATGGACCAGAGGTCTCTCAACCTGCGAACCAGCGTGACAAACATAAACGTGAACCGTAAAGAGCATTGCCCGACCGCCGGAGTCAGGCTCGGAAACATTTTCACTTTTTTTACACGGACACAAGTTTGCAACGAACGCGATTACTTTAGACAATCTTGCCAAATTCATAATTCAAATCTCGACAACGTGTCGCGCCAGGCACGTGGGTTCTGAATTTTCCCGGATTTCTCGCTTCAGAATATAGAGATTGTTTCAAATCCATCTCCTCTTCTTCGCAAAGCCGGTCAGTTCGTCTCGGAAATTCGGATGAGCAATGCTGACAAGAAGCTTGACTCTTTCGCTAATGGATTTCCCATGGAGATTAACAACTCCGTATTCGGTTGCGACGTAATGAACATCTCCGCGAGATGTCGTCACACCTGACCCTTCGGCAAGATGCCCAGTGATCCTCGAGACCGTTCCGCCTTTCGCGGTCGAAGGAAGCGCCATGACAGGCTTACCACCCTCAGCCCTCGCGGCGCCTCTTATGAAATCGACCTGGCCTCCGAAGCCGCTGTAAAAGTGATATCCGATCGAATCGGCACACACCTGCCCCGTCAAATCGATCTGAAGCGCCGAGTTGATCGCGACCATCTTCTTATTCTGGCTAATGATGAATGGGTCGTTAACGTAGTGCGAGGGATGAAATTCCGCTATCGGATTGTTGTGAATGAAATCAAAAAGCTTCTTACTACCTAACACAAAGCTTGCCACCATTTTTCCTGGGTGGAGCGATTTCTTCTCATTGGTTATGACTCCCGATTCAACAAGGCCGATGACGCCGTCGGAAAACATCTCCGAGTGAATGCCGAGATCCTTCTTTGTATGCAGCGACATTAGTACCGCGTCCGGTATTCTGCCGATCCCCAGCTGAAGAGTAGAGCCGTTATCTATCAGCCCTGAGATATTCTCACCTATTTTCCTGAACGTATCCAGCTCCTCTTGAGTTGTATCAGGTTCAACCTGGGGAAGCTCCATTATGGGTTCATCGACTTCAACAACACGATGGATCTTGCTGATGTGGATGAAGCTGTCTCCAAGTGTGCGCGGCATTTTTGAATTGACCTGCGCGATCACTACCCTTGCAACTTCCGTTGCGGCTTTAGTGGTCTCAATGCCCACGCCAAAACTGCAGAAGCCATGCTCATCGGGAGGCGACACGTGGATGAGCGCCACGTCTATCTTCATCTCTCCGGAAAGAAAGAGCCCCGGGATCTCCGAGAGAAAGACCGGGACAAAGTCGGCGACGCCGCTGTTTACCGCGTCCCGCGTATTCTTCCCGATGAAGAGGGCCGTGTGATGGAAATGCTTCTCCATACCGGGCCGCACATAATCCGCCTTTCCGAGCGAAAGAATGTGCATCACCTCGCAATTTTCCAGATCGTCCGCCCGTCTAACCATCGCGTCGACCAGTACCTCAGGCACAGCACAGCCGGGATGTATATACACCCTGTCTCCAGACCGAATTGCCTCAACCGCTTCATCCGCCGAGGCCACCTTGCTTCTGTATGTATCAGTCCAGGCCATCAGCTCACATTCCCTGCAAGATATTCTGATAGGGACTGCGGTGACGGCCGCCGGATGCGTTCTCCCGCAATCGTCTTCCTCCCTGATGCCCCATCAAGCATATTTGCACAAGCCGCCTCCTGACCTCGCTTTTCATTTTCCAATATGCACGTTTCAACTTCCGCCGTCCAGCAGCTTTCTGAGCGACACAAACTCTTTCCCAAAAATATTTTTCGCCATCTCCTGGGTGCAATGGCCATCGAAACTGCAGACGCCCCGCGCAAGCCCTTTGTTTTGTTTGAAAGCCCTCCGTGCGCCCTTCGCCGCTATTTCCGCGACAAAGGGAAGAATTGTATTCGTCAAGGCGTATGTCGCCGTCCGGGCGACAGTCGCGGTGATATTCGGCACGCAGTAATGAACTACATCATGGTACACAAACGCCGGGTTCTGGAGTGTGGTCGGCCTGCTTGTCTCGATACATCCGCCCTGGTCGATTGAAACGTCTATTCTAACCGCGCCGGGTTTCATAGACCTTACCACTTCCTCGGTAACCACGTGTGGGGCTCTCTCGCCTTTTATGAAAACCGCGCCGATGAGCACATCGGCATACGCAGCGCTCTTCTTAATGTTGACGTGTGTAGCAAGCGCCGTCGTGACCCGCTTTAGAAGAAGTCGATCTACGGTTCTCAGCCGTCCAAGATCGGTATCGAGCACGATGACTTGCGCACCCAGGCCGACCGCAGTTCTCGCCGCTTCAGTCCCTACCACACCCGCTCCGATTATCACTATGGCCGCCGGCGCGACACCGGCGATGCCTCCGAGGATAATACCGCGGCCATGGTCTCCCGTCTCGAGATATCGCGCCGCAAGAAAAACGGCAACCTGACCGGCTATCTCGCTCATCGAATGGAGCACTGGACGATCTCCGTCCTCACTCTCCACAAGCTCATATCCGACCGTCGTAATTTTTCTGCCTGTTATATCTTCCACAAATTGCTGCCGTGCCACGGGGAGGTTGAGAAAACTGAAGGAGGTCTGCTCTGCCTCCATCATTCCGGTTTCTTCAAGCGAAGGGGGCG
>JAJYOS010000018.1 GCA_021796055.1 Bacteroidota bacterium | reverse complement strand
CATCCCTTTGAGATCAGGCTGGTCTATCGCGATGACGTCAATATGCCTCTCCGCAATAAACCTTGAAGCCTTCTCGGTGTACCACGACACGTGTCGCAGCTCAAAAAAGAGCGGGATGCCTGCAAACTCATCTACGATAGAAGAGATCCTGTCCCTCGCCGCCTGAGCATCCTTGAAGTACTCGGAGAATTGAACGAGGAGTCCTCCCAGTTTCTTCCCCTCAACAAACGGCGCGAGAAAATCCGACACCACGGTCTTGTCGGTCGACGTGTCTTTTGCTTCTTCCGGCCTGCCGTGAGTGAAGCTCTTGTGAAGCTTTATAAGGAAGACAAAGCGGTCGTTACATTCGACCTCCCGCAGCCACTTCTCCGCGACGCTGGGCAGAAAATGGCGGTAGAAAGTGCTGTCGACCTCGACGCAATCGAAAAAGCCGGAATAGAAGGCGAGGCGTGAAAAACCTTTTGGCGGATCGGCGGGGTAAAACGGTCCGACCCAGTCCTCGTAACTCCATCCGGCAGTTCCGCCGACAACTTCCAAGCAAAATCCTCCATGGTATGATGACTATAGAAAATCGTTCAAACCAAGGACAGGTTCAATTCATACCGCGCTGGCGCCGCAGACCTTCACTCCGCGCAGAAGTGTCAGATTATCATTGAACGATCAAAGAAGAATTGAGAATCCCAGCATGATCCTTCTGGCAAAGACATTCTCTTTGAAACCATGGATATCGGCCTTGAAAGCCTGATAGCGATACTCGATCCTTACTAGCGATCTTCCACCGATCACCATCACCTTCAGTCCGCCCCCCGCGTTGAAGAAAGTAATTGCCGAAAGATAAGTGGCATCCTTCTGGATCGGTTGGTAAAACGGGAAGCCGTTTCCGGCTCCGTATCCCGCAAGGACAAAGGGCACGAACGTATTGTATCCCATCCCGTAGCTGTAGGAAATATTACCGCTCGCGTTGATCGCCGGGCTCTGTCCGCGAAAAGCGGCCCACGCGATCTCAGGTTCCAAAGAAAGTCCGGGCATCACGAAGAGTCCGGGCCGAAATGCTAAGCCGATCTGGCTATGCCCACCACCTCGATCCGAGAAAGAATTTGCGTCGGTCAAGAGAGACATTTCCCATCGTGGCAGAAATCCCTGGCCAAATGCCGTCATAGGGAGGAAGGCTACAAGGAAGAGCAACGTCTTCATAATCTAATCCCTTTCAAAAGTGTTGATGCGCAGGAATCGGCCACGCCAAGAACAGGACGACTCGCCGCTTAACTATGGGATTTTAGAATTTCTAAACCGGAGTTTAAGTGTCTTGGAGCACATCAGGCTCAGGCGATGCGGAGTATGGCGCTGCCCTAGCGTAACGTTATGACGACCCCATCAGTCGTCCATCTCGCGCGGATTTTGATATCGTTTGGATATACTCCAAATGGTTCGGCGAACTGGTATGGGTAGCTTCGTCCGTTGAAATACGCCATCCCTTTTCCATGCTGGACGTACGCCCGAACGTCGTACACGCCCGCAAGAATGCCATCTATCTTGAAAGCGCCGTCGCGATCGGCATAAGCATAGAAGACCTTTCCCCCAGCGTCTCGTGCCGCGACAATAATCCTCTTGCCCTGAATCACAGGAGTTACATTTCCTTCCAAATCTCCCAGAAGTGTCGAGTCTACCGTCATGAAGCTTCTCTTGACAATGGAATCCTTTTCAGCGCCACTCGAGTCCGTCTTGTATTCAAGTCTCAACGAGTACCATTCCGACGGCTTGAGTTGGTGAAGATCCACGGCGAATACTGTTCCGGAAGCGCGCCTTATCAATCCACGCATGACATTACCTACGCTGTCGAGAAGGGTGACTGTTGGATCAGTTCTGATTCCGTTCATCGAAGGTATGACGAACTGACAGAACATGGTATCATAGGGAGTAACGCCCTTGAGCGAATCAGCGAAATTGAAAAAGTATGGCGCAACTTTCGCGGAAGCACTGTCGGGGGTGAACACTTGCGAACTATTCCCAATCGACATCAGGTTATCATAAATATCCCGAAGGCTGTCCGTGGCGGTGACGAAATATTTCAGGTGAAGCGGGACAGGTTTGGCTGTCCGGAGCACAACATTGTACTCGTTAGACTCGAGCCGGGCCGCGAAATCCACTGGCAGGGTGTCGCCGGTCGCCGAGTCCCGGACGACGAAGTACGATGGAGAAATATATGAGGTATCGAGCGGCTCGCTGAATTTCAGGAGAAGGAGTCCATCGTTTGCCAGGGAGACGCTATAGAGTTGAGGACGCGCCGTATCTTCGGTCGCGGCGATGAAATCGACGCCCCCGACCTTCTGGTCGCTACTGGTCACCTTCACATCGCGCGTGGCGGACGAGTAGAGATCGATCTGCGGAGCGTACAGAAAATTCCGCATCTGGTCATTGAAGCAAATCAAACGGTAGTTGCCATCGGCAAGACCTTGCAAAACGTACCGGCCGCTGTCGTCCGATTGAGTGATGTATCTCGGAAGCGTCAGATATGGATGGAGCGTGTCTATCTCAGGAGTGACGGGATAAGCCGCGACCGTATACGGTTCGGGCTTGGGTGCGTACACCTGCCCAGAAATCATACCGGTGTCGATCTGCGCGCCCGTCGAGAAAACAATATTGACCGCCTTGCCGAGATAATTCCCATGATCGTCCTGCGCTCTGGCGCCGACGGTCAGAATATACGTACGGTTTTTCTGGAGCGGCTTATTGACTTCTATCGAGAGTTCCTTGCCGGACCAGTCGAACTTCAGATCATTCAGGCTGTAGGGCGGGAAGAAGATTGAGCTCTCAACAGTCCTGCGAACCATATACTTGTCGAACTTCAGTTTGATTTCTTTGGAAGAGAAATTGAGTTCGTTCGCGGTGGGGGACGACATCGTAATTTTTGGGGGCGTGGTATCTATCGGACCTCCGGATGGAGGATACTGTCCGGCGCAGCCCGCCATGAAGAGCGCAATAATTACGAGAAGCGCGTTAGTTACTTTTGCCAAGGCTCGAATAGTTTTGCGTCGATATTGAAGAGCGCCAGTATTCTCCCCGCCATGAAGTCCGCCAGATCCGGTATCGATTGCGGTTTCTGGTAGTAGGCCGGCATAGCGGGAACTATGTGCGCGCCGGCATCCGCCGCGGCAAGAAGATTTTTCAGGTGTATCTTGTTCAGCGGTGTCTCGCGCGGAACAAGCACGAGTTTTCTCCCCTCTTTGAGTGTAACGTCGGCCGAACGCTCGATCAGACTGCTCGCAATTCCCTGCGCGATCCCCGCGAGTGTCTTCATCGAACAAGGCACGATGACCATACCGTCGGTTCCAAATGAGCCGCTTGATACGGACGCGGCAAGATCCTTATTGCTGTACCTGACTATTCCACCGGTGAGCGGAGCGCCCGGGAATCTCTCAGCGAAATCGTCCAGGAGGCTCGTCCCCTTAAGGCTGAAGCCCGTCTCGCTTTCCATGACGTAAGCGCCGTAGTCCGAGACTATCAGGTGAACCTCGACCCCATGCTGAAGAAGAGCACGAATAGTGTGAAGCGCGTAAATAGCTCCGCTCGCGCCGGTAACGCCGACGATGATTTTCCGTTTGACCTTATCAGACACCTGCGTTGACCCTCTTATTCACTATTGCCACGGATGAAAACTCGAGAACACCTATTAAGATAAAAGCTAAAAGGTTCACCATCAAAAGTTTCCCGGTGCTTCCGTAAGCGAATATCAGCGCCATGGTAACCAGGAACGAATACACAAACATGAAGACCAGATTCACCATCTCGGGGGCGCCGAGCGGAGTGAACGGCACAGAAAACGGAAGCCGCCTCTGGGCAACCGAGAACCAGCTCGCTGCCACATGTACCATGAAATAGTATGTCGCAGCAACCGCAAAGGCTATTGCAGGCGGGTTCGTGAAAAGCGACGCTACAAACACCAGTATCGTGACAGGCACGTGAACAAATAGAAGGAGTCCCTTCCGAACACCGAGGACGAACTTTCCGGAATCGAACTTTCGCCGAACCTTGAATACCCATCCCGCCTCATGATCCCTTGAACTTAGCACGTTCTGCGACAGGAAGTATTGGACCACTATTCCTGAAACCACAAGCGAAGCGACCGGCGCGATATAATTTGGGGCAAAATAGTGGCGGAATGGATCGAAACTCATCAATGGGAGTCTTTGCATAGACCAGTAAACTGCCACCATCACCGGAGTGCCTGCCACTCCGATAGTCGACAATCTAAACTGAGAACTTCGGAACAGATTTGACAGGAAGAACATGAGGCCGGCCTTTTCTTCGTCGCTTTGAATGAGGAGCGGCTTCTTTATCCGTTCAACAATCCCGACAAGGTCTGCGATCGAGCCTTCGCTCTCGTATCCGAGTTTCTCAACCAATCTCTCAGAAAACGGCAACAACACAAACAGAATCGCAAGAGAGAAGAACAGCAAGAGAGCAGCCAAAATCAGGACCATGGGATCAGCCAAGAAATCAACTCTGGCTGAAAGCTGAAATGTCGCGAGCAGCGCCAGCGCCATGAATATCTGCAAAAATGTTAAGGCGCGATTAGCGGCACCCGCCGGAACCAATGCCAAAATGAAAATAAGTAAGAAATATATAGATGTCGAAGCGCATACTGATGCAACCATCATGGGAATTCCGCTCGCAATGAAGCGAAACCCTCCGGGACTCAGAAGCAATGTGGGTACGAACACGGCGGCCACGATTAGGAATATCAACACAAACATCCCCGATATGGATGCAATCCGGGAGGAGACCGTTGGCCTCACGAAATAGAACCTCTCAATGTCTCCACCGGAGAAGAAAAATCTCCTTGTCTCGGCGAGCGCGGTGAAAAGGGCTACGCCCGTCGCCACTATGGCCACCCTCACCGAGAAGTATTCCACGCGCGTGGAGTCGGGAGAGACTACCAGAAAAAGGCCGATAAAAATATCTGGCGCGAGAAATTTGAGAATGCCCCGTGACCTCTCACCCGAGATCGTTTGTTTAATTCTAAACCTGATGATCGAGAAAACGGACATGGGCGCCCTTACTCTCTCATCATGGCACGTCGGTAGGCACGTATGGCGCGTTTGTGGGCTCTGAAAGTTACGGTGAATACATGCCCGCCTTTCCCGTTTGCCACGAAGTAAAGATAATCCGTCGTGTCGGGATACAGAGCCGCCATTATGGACTTCAAACCGGGGCTGCATATCGGGGTCGGAGGAAGACCGTAGTTTTCATACGTATTGTAAGGCGACTTGATGTGCAGATCCTTATAATAGATCTCGGTATGCTTCCCTAGCGCGTACTCGATTGTCGGATCGGCGTCGAGAGGCATGCGCTTCCTCAGCCGGTTGTAATAAACGCTTGCGATGATAGCTCTTTCCGAATCGATCTGCGCCTCCGCTTCTACTATCGATGCCATGGTCATGATCTGGTTGACCGTGTAGCCCATAACGCGCGCGCGTTCCTTCAGCGAATCATTGAAATAAAATTTAAACTCATCCGTCATCCGCTTCATTATTTCGCCCGGCTTAGTGCCGTAATAAAAGTCGTACGTGTCAGGAAATAAGTACCCCTCCAGATTCGATGACGGTACCCCAAGAACTTCGGCCATTGAGTCCCCGAGCGCTTCTCTCGCGAATGCAGCGGAATCCACACCGAGATCATGGTGGCATATCTCGGCTATCTGCCTAGTATCCATCCCCTCTGGAATCGTCACGGAAACAAGAAGGTTGCTTTTCCCTGCAGAGATGAGCCTCATGACATCGTAGTCAGAGTAATATCCGGAAAGCAAATACTTCCCCGCCTTTATCTTGCGATCGATGCTAAAGATTTTTGAGAAGATCCTGAAGAGCACAATATTGGAGACGACATGGGAACGAGTGATGGTTGAATAAACCTGATCGGCAGATTCGCCGCGCTGAATAGTCAGGATGATTCCCTTTCCCCCCGCGCTGTGAATCGGCGCCACGAAGGCTACCAGCCACGCGACGGCGATTATCGCAAGAGTGCCTTGGACAACGCGTTTAAAGTCCCTCTTGTCGCTCATAAATCTCCTTAGTCCGGAGATTCCTTTGATGAATGCTTGCGGCGTTTCCCCGGGACGATCGACGTCCGCCTCTCTTCAACGCTTTCACGCTCCAGGCGTCTCGATTCGTCTATTATTCTTTCGTACACCCTTCTTACAGCCTCGTCGGTCAGAGGACCGGGGTTGGCCTTGCTAACGTTTTCAAAAACCTTTTTCTCTCTTTCGGGTGAATAAACTTCGAGACCGAGCTTTTCCTTTATCTTTCCAATTTCATCCGCGTATCTCGCTCTCCTGTTGAGAAGCCTTACGATCAGCTTATCAAGCAGATCGATCTTCCTTCTCAGCGATTTCATTCCGCTCATTTGTCGATTGCCGTTCTGAGACCCTTAAGAAATGTCGAAGCCTTCTCAGCTTCTCCCCCTTTTGGCGCATCGGAGATTGCCTGTAAGAATGCCGATCCCACGACGATTCCGTTCGCGTAGCGCGAGATCTCGTAGGCTGCCTCCGGCGTCGAGATGCCGAATCCCACGACGAATGGCTTCCTGGCGGTCTTCCCGACAAGCTGCAGGAATGATTTAACTTCGTCGCTCACGAGATTTTTCCTGGCTCCGGTAACGCCGGTCACGGATACGCAGTAGCTGAAGTCGGTGGTCGCTTCGTCGAGCCGGGCGATCCTGTCTGCGCCGGAAGTCGGAGCGACCAGGAGCACGATACTCAAGCCAGCCTTCTCGATTTCCTCCCTCACATCGCGGGATTCTTCGTACGAAAGGTCAGGTATTATTACGCCGTCCACGCCGGCATCGCGAAGCCTGGTAGCGAAGTTCTTGCCAATGCCGTTCAAGAAAGAATTCACATAGCCCATCAGAATAATTGGAAGCTCTGAATTTTTCCGGAACTCTTTCACCATCGATAGGATTGCGGAAGGCGTCACGCCATTTGTTATTGCGACTTGCGCGGCCCGCTGAATTACCGGCCCGTCGGCGAGCGGATCGCTGAACGGAACGCCAAGTTCCACGAAGTCCACACCCGCCTTTTCCGCCGCCGTAAGGATCCTCAACGCGGAATCCTTGTGCGGAAATCCGGGCATCATGTACACACTCAGCAATTTTCTGCCGCTGCCGTTCCGGACGGCCTTTTCTAGCATTCCTTTGATTCTGTTCAATTCAAAAACTCAGTGCGAGATTGGGAGTTGGTTTCAGGGTGAGGTCGGTAACCATGCCTGTTTTAAGATACTTGAAGTGTGCCGCGATGCCTATCATCGCCGCGTTATCCGTGCAATAGAGGGGCCTCGGGAAGAAGGCCTTCGCGCCGATGTACTCGGCTGATGCCTGTAGCGCGGAACGCAGGCCGCGATTGGCCGCGACTCCGCCCGCGACGACTATAGACTTCACGCCGAACTTTCGCGCAGCGTTAATCGCCTTCGCCACCAACACGTCAATCACGGCCGCCTGGAAAGACGCGCAGATATCCCGAACGAGCTTTTCATCGGGCTTGTCGGGATCATATTTCAATTCCTTGAGAAGATAAAGCACGCTTGTTTTAATTCCGGAGAAGCTGAACTCGAACGAATCGCCATCCATGAACGCGCGAGGAAATTTAAACGCCTTCGGATCCCCCTCCTTTGCCATCTTGTCGATGACCGGACCGCCCGGGTATCCGAGTCCGAGAAGCTTGGCGACCTTGTCGAAAGCCTCGCCTGCCGCGTCATCCCGCGTCTGCCCCAGGAGTTCATGCGTGAAAGGCTCCCTCACATGAATGAGCATGGTGTGACCACCGCTCACGACGAGCGCGATAAACGGGAATTCAGGCTTATCGTCCTCGAGGAATGCCGAGTAAAGGTGGCCTTCCATATGATTGACGCCGACAACAGGTATACCACGCGAGGAGGCGAAGGCTTTTGCAAAACTAATACCGACGATAAGGGATCCCGCGAGCCCAGGTCCGTAAGTGACCGCCACGGAATCTATCTCTTCCTTGGAAGCCGATGCTTTCTTGAGACTCTCCTCGACTACAGGTACTATGAGCTCCATATGCGCGCGCGAGGCAAGCTCCGGTACCACTCCGCCGTATTCACTATGTATGAGCTGCGATGAAATCACGACCGACTTAAGCGCGCCGTCTTTAAGAACCGCGGCCGAACATTCGTCGCATGAGCTCTCTATTGCCAGAAGATTCATGAATGAATTATAAAATTAACGTCAAACATTTACAAGCTTCAATTGATTCACCCGTTAACATCGACGCTTCGCACGACCACGAGCGGTTGAATGCTTGTGCAACCCCATAGGTTTACCGCGGCCGCAATGGCTAACACGCAAATTGAAACCCGATCCAGAACGACATCATGCTTGACGCCCTTTTCATTTCTCCCTCCTGAATCTTGCCTGCGGATCTTTGAGAATTCTACAAGAGAAAATGCCGGGATTCCACAGAACGGGCAACTTGCATGGCTGTCAGATGTAGCGTCGTGAAAAGGAATTTGAAAAGGGCAGAAGATGGAGAAGGGCAAAGATGGCAGATGCTAGAGCATCAATGTCTATTGTCCCAGAAGGACTTTCTCAAGAAGCTTCGCTGCAAACTCGTTATCCGGGTTTCCGGCAAGCACGCGCTGAAGCAGTCGAAGCGCCTCACCGCTCCTTCCGTCTCTCGCCTCGACCACCGCAAGGTCCGAAACCGCGTCCTCGTTATCCGGATACTCTTTTAAGATCGAATCAAGAACTTGACGCGCGGAGTCGAGATCTTCGTTTATGATGAGCTGCTCGGCGTTGAGGAGTTCATTCCTTAGGTTGAGCTCTTTCTCGATAAAGCGCAGATTGGAGAGCGCTACCTTGTTGTCCGGTTCCACTTCCAGAAGCCTCTTTAAGACACCGATCGCGGAATCGTATCTTTTCTGTAGTATGTCAAGCACAGCGATATTGTTCATGGCGTCCGTGTGGAAAGGGATCAAAGTTATAATACCGAAAAAGATCGCGCGAGCCTCCTCCAGGCGGCCTTCTTCGACATACAGCTCTCCTTTCATATTTAGGAGCGGAGGGAATCCCGGATTCTTCTGGATTGCGTCCTCAAGTATTTCGAGGGCCTTTGCAGATTCTCCCGCCCTGCGCAATCCACCGGCACTCTCCAACGCTTCTGCTACACTCTTCGGCATTTCCGCATCGTTGTGCATGGCAAATTTCGATTCCAGGTCGCGCCTGGAAATCCTTCCGGCAGGATATTTTCTGTTAAACTCAACGGATATGATATCTACGTTGTCAGAAGTCGTGAATTTGTCAGGCATCTGCCAGGCTGGTTCTGCCGAACTCTTGGTCCAACGGGAGGCGGGATGTAAAAATAGACGGGGCCTGGCGCTTTCGGTGCTTAGAGTCTCACGCACCGCAGTTTCTACAACTTCAGGTGCAATGTTGACTACACAATGAGAGTACTCGTATTTGCATGTCCAATCGCACCAGTAGCAATCCAGCGGGAGCGCGACGACAGATGTTTTCCGCACATATGGCATGAACCGCCCATAGTGCCCTCCCCCCAGGACCACTACGTTCGGTATATCCACCGCGCAAGCCATGTGAGCCAAACCTGTCTCGGCACCGACGGCAATGCGACATCTTTTCATGAGCGCTGCGGTTTGGAGAAGCGTAGTCTTACCGCTAAGGTTGATGGATCTGGCATTGATTTCGTTAAGACAGTTCTGGTTGAATCCATACGCCGGTGCATCTCCAAACGCCAGGATCGAGAAGTCGTTTTCGGCGCATACCTCTTCAAGCGCGTTTCCGTAGAAAGGGTAGGTCCTAAGATGAGAGCGCCCGAAAGCAAAAAGCGCCATTGTTTTCTCGGGCCGCAATTTATTCTTTCCAAAAAAGTCCGCGGCAAACGCGTCGTCTTCTTCGGGGATCCACACTGTCGAATTCAAGGCCGGAGCATTTATGCCAATGCCCGCGAGAAACTCACGGTACTTCTCAAGTTCCGGCCCGTAGATGGAACTAAATTCGAGGAGAGTAGTGAATATTCCATCTCGCTTCCCCTTCACGTTCTTAGCGACCGCCGCCGAATTCCTGAAGGCAACCTTTTCCTTCGCCAGGCTTCCGACCACGAGAAAGTCGGCCAGCTGTTCCCACGAGCATGTAGAATCGAGCGCTAAATCAAACTCACGGCTTCGAAGCTCAAGGAGGATTTCATTCCTGTATTTCGTGTCGAGAAACATAGCCATCTTGTCGACGCCGACAACTCTTTCCACGTATGGACTCGCCCGATACAGTTCCGCTATGTGTTTCTGGCACACGACGGTAATAGCCGCGTGTCCAAACTTTTCGTAAATGTGCGGCAGCATCGATGCGGCGAGGAGGTTGTCGCCGATGGCATCAAGCCTAACCCAAAGTATCTTCTTCCGTTCCATTTCGAATCAGGATAGTGTACGGATCATCGTCCTTTTTCTAAACTGCCTTTATAACCAAAGAGACAATCGATTTTTCAGCGATGTGTAGCATTGAGCGGGAATAAGAATTAGTCAAGAAGGACTAACGAGTCGCCGCCAATCCAATCAGAACACTAACGCGTACGCCGCGCCGAGTGCCAACCCCAGTATGTACAGCCAGCCGAACCTCTTGTTGTGTACCAGGCTGAACCTGTGGTACCAGAGCGGCCAACCGATATAACCTTCAGGCGCAGAATCAGGGCGAGGCTTGGAAAAGACCCCCATCGCCTTCCAGGCACGAGGAAAATTCAAGAACACGAGAAGCGCGAACGGCGTGACGTAGCCAAGCACGACCAGCACAAGTACTACAAAATACATGAGGAAGATCGAAGTCTGGTTGAAGACGCGGGCGCGTTTTTCTCCCAGCACGATCGGAAGAGTCTTCTGACTCTGTGTCTGGTCGAACTCCATCTGATCGATGTGTTTGCCGACAAGTATAGACATAACACCTAGCCCATATGGAATCGAAGCAAGGAAGGCAGGCGTCGAAATTTTTCCCGTCATGCAGAAGAAACCGCCTCCTATCATTAAAGGCCCCCACACTATCAAGGTGGCAATTTCGCCGAGTCCTATGCTTTTCAAGTCACGGGGAGCTCCATCGTACCAGTACAGTATGCCGAGCCCTAAAGCTGCGAAGATTGCGGCCACGGGACCTCTTACAACCGTGAAGTAGATCGCTATCAGGACACCGACAGTAACCAGTGACCAAATTCCCCTCTTCAGGGATTTCACGTTCATCATATTGCTCGCGAGCGGATGAAGCGTGTATCTCATTCTCGGGGATGCCGGAGTATCGTGTCCCCTGTGAAATCCGAAATAGTCGTTGGAGAGATTACTCACGGCGTGGGCGACAACCAGGCCCACAAGTAGCAATATGAAAAATAAACCATTGAATGATCCCGCCCGAATGGCGAGCAGCCCGGCTATTATCGCCGCCTGCGCTGAAATCACCAGGATTATACTTCGTGAAGCGTAAAGCCACCTCGAAATGGGATCAAGTTTTTCGATTGGCAGCTCTTTTCTATAGAAACCACGAAACGCATTGTACCAGAGTTCCGCTTTCGAAACTGTAACGTCGTTCACCTGCAACTCTCCTGAATCGTTTTAGGCTAAATATAACACTTTTGAAGAGTTGATGTGATACACATTTTATTGCCTTGTCATTGCAAGGCATCGCCAATTCCGGAGCGGGAAATTAGAAGACTTGCCCAAAATTGAAATAGAAGCCCGTTCCTTCAGGGCCAAATCCGAAATCGGCACGAACGACAAAATTGTCCATGTAGAGCCTGAGGCCCGCCACGGAATTTGCCGCCCAATTTCGCAGATCCGCGTCCGCAAAACTATGCCATACCTTACCGGCATCGACACCGACAACCCCGCCCACTCTCCAGAAAATTGGGAACCTCACTTCCGCGTTCATGAGAGCCATCGCTTTGTCGAGGAACCTGTCCTGAGTGAACCCACGAAGCGTGCTATTTCCGCCGAGCGAAGTGAGCACCTGGACCGGGAGATTGCTGCCGACAACCTGCTGCAGCCCCACGCGGAGCGCAAGCGCCGTAGTTGGATAGAAAAGAGTATAGTAGTATTGTGACCACATCGCCAACCGCAAGAATGAAACGTTCCCTGCCACGCGATTAGGAGCGTACTCTGACTCAGCCTGCAGCACGGCTCCCGATGTAGGATTGATAAAACTGTTTCTCGTGTCGTAACGGATATCGACCCCGATCGACGCGTACCTGGCGGCAGAAGCATTCAATGACGGCGGCAGCAACTTCAGTACGCTGGTGGAATCGAAGCCGTAATTTTCTATCCTTTCATATTTCGCGATAACCTGGCCGACCACTTCGCGCGTGACCCCCCGACTGAATGTCAGGGCCAATTCGATAGGCGCCCTCGTGTAAATCTCACGATCGGAAAAAAGCGACCCATTTCCTATTCCGTAAAAATTATTCTGAAGCCATTTATCATAATCGAAGGTAAAGTCGACAGAAATAGGATAAACGGTTCCCTCACGGTATTCGAAGTCGGGATACGAAAATACGCCTCTGTACCATCTTTCGCCTTTTGTGCTGTTGAACAGCACAAAGTCGAACGACTCATTCGCGTGGAATAGGTCGAAGAGAAACAACTTTGCCCCGTAACCAAATCCGATGTCAGTATCATATGAAAGAATCGGAAGGGGCTCGACTCTGCTTCTTCCTTCAGCCAAGCTATTTGCTTCTCCGGACTTCGCACTGTTAGACATATCGATATCCGCTAGGGCGGCATAGTGGTCGGACGCGTGAATGCCGCCGACAGCCGAATCGAGCACAACCTTCGACGCAAGCGCACTTTCCGGAGGGAGTCCCCGCCCAAGAAACACATAATCGATCTTCCTGGGCTTCGAATCATATACAGCACCGAGCCTGTCCGAAAAATCCAGACTTGCCCCTGTCGCGTTGACGAACCTTGTTGAATATGCCGCATTCTCGTTGCGAGCCGGGTCCCATGTGTACACTTCGCTTCCAAGCGAATCGGCGAATGTGTCACTGAATCCTCCCTTTCTCACAAGCTCGGAGAACTCTTCGGAGCCAATCTCCGAGTTGAAGTCACCTCCGAGAATCACGGGCACTCCTGAAGGGAGCTCTGAAATATTCCTCAGAAGTGTTTTAACTTCCTCCCGATGTCTCGAAGCTCTATACGCCAACCGTTTCTCGATCTCCTCTACGTCTTCACGAAGAATAAGACCTTCAGTAAGCCACTTCTCAACCTCCTTCATTGCCGCTGAATCACATGGGGGATAGGCGCTGAGATGGACATTCACTACAAACACATTCCTGCCGTTTACTTCGATCTTTGCAACTTGCGCAAACTCAGATTCGTCAAAATGCAAGGCAATGATATCTCCGTAGACCCCGAATGAGCCGGACAACTTCCATACGGCTTGCGATCTTATGCGGAGCTCTTGGCGTGCGAGGATAGCAATACCTTCCTTGAGATTGGACGGAATGCCGAGAGTGAGCAATTTCATTCCGGCGTTACAGACCTGGTGAACTTCGTCGAGACCGAGTGAGTCGGCAAGCCGGGAAGAGAACTGATCCACTGGGTTCGCTTCCTGGATAAGGACGATATCGGGTGCGAGTTTCCGAAGGCCGTCCACGAGTAGATCAAACCTTTTCTCTCTGCGCTCCGTGGATTCATACTCGCCGAATCGCCAAGTGCCGTGATAATCAAGGCCGGACCAGACATTTATGACAACGATCCGCAACCGCGCGAATCCGGTGTTATTGTCTGATTCATGAGCGCAAAGAGATACCCCTGGCCAGCTGGCCACAATCGCGACGGCCAAAGAAAACGACTTCCAACGTACCCTTATGGTTTCAACTGAATTCATAAAGTTGAGCTCTTTTGCGCATCATCTGAATCAGCTCACAACAGCACTGATATCCCGAGCTGAAGACCGAAAAAAGATAAATTGGTCTCAGTTTTGTCAGTCATTCCATATCCATAATCCTGGGTTTCGGACCACGCGTGACTTTTGTAGTTTATTTCCGTCCGGAGAACAACGAACCGGTTAAGAAGGAACTTCACGCCAGCCCCCGCATTGAAGACGCCAACATTGAATTTGTTGCTTGCTAAGAGGGGATAGACAGTCATGCCGGCCATTTGAACCGAATTCGATAATCCATACCCTGCTATCGCGTACGGCGCGATAACTGAATTCGGCAGGAGATAGGTATAGGAAAGGTTCAGAAGAAGATACTGGATTGGCTTGCTTTTCTCGGCAGCCATCAAGCTCAGTTCAGGTTCAACCGAAAGCCCGTCCTCTAAATAGTAACCCGGTGAAATGGCGACAAACAGATAATTGTGTGAATCAGAATAGGTGTGCGAAATCCCCCCCGAGTAGCTATCGGAAAATTCATTAGACCAGGAACCGAGGCTGCCCGAGAATGACAGCTCGACGTCTCCTTTCTTGAACTGCGCGCAAGTGATTGACGCAGTAAGGAGAAGAACAGACGCCACAGTTACTACCGATCGCATAGATGCCTCCACTTTTTAACTCATTATTTCATTTTTTTACAGGGTCAAAATAGGAGGCAACCGCAGGTCGCTTGTCACAGAAAGGTCACGAGCCGGTAAAAATCATCTCCAGGCAGCTTGTAGTATCAGCAGGTAAACTTGTATCCGGCAGTGTGAACAGTGAGTATGAATTTCGGGCGCGAAGGAGCGTCTTCGATTTTATGCCTGATGGATAGGATGTAATTGTCCACCGTCCTCGTTGTCGGAAAGTTTTCGTACCCCCACACTTCGTCGAGAAGCATCTCACGCGTCACGACTTCACCTTTGTGCTCGATCATATACTTGAGGACTTTAAATTCCCTCTCGGTCAGTTTCACCTGCTTCCCCCTTCGTGTCATCTCGTGTTTTTTAAAATCGAGTTTCACATTGCCGAACGCGAACTCGTCGATCTTGTCGCCGCTCTTTTTTTGTCTTCTCAATATGGCCTTGATCCTCGCCTGCAGTTCGAGAAGGCTGAAAGGTTTTGTAACGTAGTCGTCAGCGCCGAGTTCGAGCCCGAGCACCTTGCTGGTTTCTTCCCTTTTACTGGAAAGGATAAGAATGGGAGTGCTAATTCCCTTCTCGCGGAGAGCCCGGCAGACTTCCTCTCCGTTCATGACCGGGAGCATCAGATCAAGGATAATAAGATCTACATCTTTCGCGCTCCCTTTGAGTGATCCTGTCTCTCCGTCGGAGGCAGTGTCCACCAGGTAATGTTCCCTCGCAAGCGCCTCGGCCAGCCCAGTTCTTATGGCGGCATCGTCTTCGACGACAAGTATCTTTTTCATATCCCCTCCAATCGCGGGAAGTAAAGCGTAACGCACGTTCCCTTCCCCGGTTCACTTTCAATTCTGATACGCCCGTTGTGTGCCTCGATGATCCCTTTCACGACGGGAAGCCCGAGCCCGGTACCACCGGGTCGGACGGACTTTCCACTCCTTCCCCTGTAAAACGGCTCGAAGATTCTGTCGATTTCATCCCTGGGAATGCCTATACCAAAGTCTCTCACAGATACAGCCAACATGCTGTCGTCCAAAAAGGTCCGCACATCTATCTTCGATTTTCCTTTTGAGTACTCAACTGAATTCGCTATTAGATTTCCCAGAGCTTCAATCACGGCGTCCCTGTCGGCAAGTATTCGCGCGTGTTTCAGCGACAGGCTTGAGCGCACCCGGCACTCACCTTTAAGAGCCTCATAGTTCATCACGGCAACCGCTTCCCTGACGATCGTGTCCATCTCTTCGGGCTTAAGTTCGTATGCTATTTTCGCGCGCTCTATCTTCGCCACGTCAAGGACGTTGTTTATCAGCCTCGTTAGTCTCTTCGCTTCACCCTCGATGGTCGCGAGATAACCGCGCACTCGCGATGCCGGGAGCTTTCGCCAAGCCATCAGCGCCTCCGTGTACATCCGGATGGTCGTCAGCGGAGTCTTAAGATCGTGAGACACGCTTGAGACGAAATAAGTCTTCATGCGGTTCAACTCTTCGAGCTTCTCCCTCTCCTCACGCTCGAAGGCGAGCCGCTCCTGCAACATTATTCTTTCTTGTGTCTCGCCTGATCCGTGCGCGATGCGGCTAAGGAGATCAACATCTTCGAAACTGTAACGGGTCCCCGATTTCTTCTGACCAAGCGCGAGCATGCTCATGACTCCGCCCTCTTCCGATCGCACCGCGAACACGAGCGTGAGCCCCAACCTTTCAAGCAAACCCGGATCGCCCTTATCGAACTCGACGCCTGGTTCAATCTTCCCTTCCGCCGCTGTAGGCCTCGACAACCCCACGGGCAGGCTCGCAAGTCCGGCAAAGTCCGGATTAGGACCGAGAGCTTCGAACCCGCGATGCGCGACGGGGCGCAGCACTCTGTTCACCTTTGACACAACGAAGTAGCCTATCCTTTCGACCGGTATCGCCCATCCCACGCTTTTTACCGCGAGTGTGCCCACATCGTCAACCGTTACGCACTTCCGCAGCTCGGAATCAAATTCTTCTTCGGCCTTCCGCAAATCGTATTTCACGCGGAAGAAATTCTTGTCAACAAAAAGCTGGACTCTTCTTCGAATGGGCTCAAAGAGTATAACTACCGCAACAGCACCGGCCACTGATGCCGCGATCGAATCCACAACCGTAAGGCGGCCTACAAATACCGCCACAAGTCCTACGGCAAGCGCGTAAATGGATAGCAGGATCATCAGCAGCACTACGTACACTGTGCCTCTGTTGAAAAGAATATCTATATCCATGACGTGATACTTAACGATGGCAAACGTAAACGCGACAGGAGTCGCCCCCGACAACAGCACGACAAACTCCTCGCTGATAAGCCCTCGGGAGGTAAGAAGCTGCGGGATCTGCCAGAGGCTGACGAATCCAAGTGAGCTGATCGCGAGCCCAAGAATTATCCATCTCAACTTCCGCCTCTCCATCTCCTCTCGCGCATTCCGATAAGACATAACGAAGACAGCGATCGACAGGAGGGCACAGGTCGCAAAGAACCATCTTGTCAAGTTGAATACTGCAATGAACGAGTTAAACCACCATATCGAAAATGGCACTGTAGCTTTGATGAAAGTAACAGCCATGAGAAGTGAGAGGAGCGCCGCGACCAAATATAGGAACCATATATTCCCGCTCAGAACTGTTTTCTTCCTTGTCGGGAACAATAAGCTGAAATGAAGAAACAGTGCCGGCACAAACGCATACGCTAGAGAGAAAACAATTCTGATGAACTGACCTATCCCGAAAGGCTCAATCGAGTAGCTCCCCCACGTCGACATTATCATGACCGCGACCGCGACAGCTCCATAGTGGTAAACAAACGCGGCAGTATCGTCACGTCTCCTGAAGTAGACCAAAATGCCGGTGCCAAAAAAGAGCGTGCCTATAAGCCAGGCGACCCCGACATAAAAATTGCTGTAGGCATGTACCAGGCTAACATCGAGGTCGAGAAGGTTCTTTCCTCGTCGGACTTCGATCGGGAGATTGTCACCTACTCTCATGCCGTCGAGAAGGAATTCGAGTGTCTCCGGAGATCCGACTCTTTCACCGCGGAAGGCAAAGACCACATCCCCTTTTTCAACGATCCCGCGGACTGAAGGGGTCACCCCCTTGACCACAAAAGATTCACTTCCCAGCCTGGAAACGGAGAAAGGAAGGTCGGCCTTCTCTGCAATCTGCCACAACCCGACCATGCAAACTACGTACACTACAAGATCGATTGACAATACCGCGGAAAACCGGCGCGAGAAGTTCACATCGAAGCCTCCTGCATAAGTTTGCGCCCCGGTAAACTCACAGCTTGCCGGCGTGGACAAGAAATGTCTAAACGAAATTCAGGAAAGCGCATGCCCATGCAGCACAATTTTAATCTAATCGTGGAGAGAAGTCAACTTCGACGTTCGGATCGCTCCTCTATTACAGTCGCCGAGGATGGGCTTAGCGGGAGCAAAAGACGAGTGGACGACCGCTCTTCCGGTTCCCTTACTTCCGGCTAGACCTAATAGAGGATTCCAAGGATGGTTGAATTGGTATGGGAAACATTGTGGGGAATCGATTTACTTTTTGTCGGCACAATTATTTCCCACCGCCGCAATCGATGGCGCGCCGTGATTGTCTTGCAGTTAACTGGTACCTAAGGCCCCGAGTTGGACCATGCAATTCCACAAACGATTCATGAATAGCCGATTCATTGCGGATTAGGTTGCCCCCCCCCACCCGAAGCACCGCTTGCTCCCGGCGCGCCTGCCAAAAATATCGCGCCTGCCGAGATCATGACGGCAGCTCCGATAAACATCATGGTCGCAGCGAGATTTAGTTTTGAGACTTCAAT